>JAAXUL010001152.1 GCA_013336035.1 Chloroflexales bacterium | reverse complement strand
CCCGCCCCCGGATCGGCCGCGGGCATCGGCGCCCGCTGGGACCAGAGCAGCGCCGCGCCGACGATGGCGGACCCGAAGGCGATCGCCCGCGGGGCTGCCCCACCGATACCCGTGAGCAGCAGCAGGCCCGAGCCAAGAAAGGCCGAGGCGCCCACGATCGTCTGGTAGAGCGCCAGCGCGCGCCCGCGCGTCTCGGCGGACGCCAGGGCCGGCACCCAGCTCTCGGCGATCGTGTAGCGCAGACCGGCGGCGAAGCCCAGGGCCGCGTAGAGGCCAACCCACAGGGCCGGCCAGTCGGTGAGGGCGAGCCCGCCGACGGCAGCGGTGCCGACCAGCAGCGCCACGCGCATAGTCGTCACCGCGCCCAGGCGCCTGATCAGCGACGGGGTCGCCGGCAGCGAGAGCATATAGGCCACCGAGCCCACCGTCGCAAGGGCGCCGATCAGGGCCGCCTCGACGCCACGCGCTGCCAGCCCCAGCGTCAGCAGGGGGGCCAGCACGGCCCCGGGGATGGTCTGAAAGAAGAAACCGGTAAGAAATCGCCACAGCTGCTTGTTCTGCTGAGTCCACATATACTTATCCTTATAGATAATCATTTTTCCTCTCCCAGCATAGCCGGCGCCCGTTGCGGCGGCGCCCGAACGGCGTTGCAGCCCGCGTTGCAGCCCGCGTTGCGGGCAAATGCCCGTCCGGCGCGGTACAATGGCATAGAGCATACTGACAGAAGAGAGCCACCGATGGACGCCGAGAGGCAGGGACCGCGCGCGCTGGTGCTACGGCTGCTAGGGCCGCCCGAGCTGCTCGCCGACGGCGAGCCGGTGCCGCTCGAGCGCCGCAAGGCCCTGGCCCTGCTCGCCTACCTGGCGATAGAGCAGGGCGACCATGCCCGCGAGGATCTGGCCGCCCTGCTCGCCCCCGACGACGAGCCGGCCGCGGCCCGGGCCGGCCTGCGCCGCGCCCTCGCCGAGCTGGCCCCCACACTGCGGCCCTGGCTCTACACCACCAGCACCACGATCGCCCTGCGCCGCGACCAGGCCTTCGCGCTCGACGTTGACACTTTCCGCGCCGGCCTTGGCGGGCCGCCCGAGGCGCTACGGGCAGCCGTCGAGCGCTACCGGGGCGACTTCATGGCCGGCTTCAGCCTGCCCGGCAGCGCCCCCTTCGAAGAGTGGCAGTTCTTCCAGGCCGAGGCCCTGCGCGGCGAGCTGGCCGTCGCCCTCGAGCGGCTCAGCGACCCCGGGCTGGCCGCGGCCAGCCCCGAGGCCGCCGTGGCATGCGCCCGCCGCTGGCTCGCCCTCGACCCCCTCCACGAGCCGGCCCACCGCCGCCTGATGCGGCTCTACGCCGCCGCCGGCCAGGGCGCCGCCGCCCTGCGCCAGTACCGCGTGCTCAGCGAGACCCTCGAGCGCGAGCTAGGCGCCGCGCCCGAGGAGGCGACCCTGAGCCTCTACGAGCAGATCCGCCTGGGCGACCGCAACGCCCAGGCCAGCCGCTGGAGCAGCGCCCCGCCCCGGCTGCCCTCGGCCCAGGCCCCCGCCAGCCCTACCATCGAGACCCCGAGCCTGCCCTTCCTCGGCCGCGAGGAGGAGCTGGCCGCCATCGCGGACGCCCTCGCCGACCCGGCCTGCCGCATCCTCACCCTGGTCGGCCCCGGCGGCATGGGCAAGACCCGCCTGGCCGTGCAGGCGGCCGCCCAGCACCAGGCCCGCTTCCCCGACGGCGTCCACCAGGTCTCGCTTGTGGGCGTCAGCAGCGCCGAGCGCCTGCTGAGCACGATCGGCACGGCCCTGGGCCTGGCCGGCCAGGGCGACCCGCTCGAGCGCCTCGGGGCGGCCCTGCACGACCGGCGGGCCCTGCTCGTCCTTGACAACGCCGACCAGGCCCTCGAGGGCGCCCCCCTGCTGCGCGACCTCATCCACCGCACGCGCCAGATCAGGCTGCTCGTCACCTCGCGCGAGCGGCTGCAGCTCCAGGAGGAGTGGGTGATCGACCTGACGGGCCTGGCCGTGCCGCCCGCCGGCGCCGACGCCGACGCGGCCGGCTACAGCGCCGTGCAGCTCTTCGTCCAGCGGGCCCGCCAGGTCCGCGCCGACTTTACGCTCACGCCCGAGGACCTGCCCGAGGTCGCCGCCATCTGCCGGCTGGTCGAGGGCATGCCCCTGGCGATCGAGCTGGCCGCCGCCTGGGTGCGCGTGCTCACCCCCGCCGCGATCGCCCGCGAGCTCGAGCAGAGCATGGCCCTGCTGACCACGACCCTGCGCGATGTTCCCGAGCGCCACCGCAGCGTCGAGGGCGTCTTCGCCCAGTCGTGGGAGCGCCTGAGCCCGGCCGAGCGCCAGGCGCTGCGGCGGCTGGCGGCCTTCGACGACGGCTTCACGCGCGTGGCCGCGAGCGAGGTGGCGGGCGCCACGCCGCTCGTCCTGGCCGGGCTGAGCGACAAGGCCCTCATCCGGCGCGACCGCACGGGCCGCTACGCCATCCACGAGCTGCTGCGCCAGTTTGCGGCCCAGAAGCTGGCCGCCGACCAGGGCGAGCACGAGGCGACGGCCCTCCGCTTCTGCCGCTTCTGCCTGCGCCTGCTCGAGCAGGCCGGCGCGGCCCTGCAGGGCAGCCACCAGGGCCAGGCCCTCGCCGAGCTCGAGGTCGAGTACGATAACCTATGGAAGGCCTGGGCCTGGGCGATCAGCGAGGGGCGCCTGGACGACCTCGACGGCGCCCTCGACGGCCTCTACTATCTGCACGAGCTGCGCGGCTGGTACAGCGAGGGTATTCAGGCCGCCAGCACTGCCGCCGACCCCTGGTCATGCGGGGGGGCCGCCAGGGCTTTGAGCAGCATCTCGATGGCCT
>JAAXUL010000354.1 GCA_013336035.1 Chloroflexales bacterium | reverse complement strand
CGAGCCGCTGCCCGTGGTGCCCGGCGACGCCTCGCAGCTGGTCCAGCTCTTCCAGAATCTAGTCGGCAACGCCATCAAGTTCCGCGGCGCTGAGCCGGCCCGCGTCCATATCGCGTCCGAGCAGCGCGACGCCGAGTGGGTCTTCGCGGTCTGCGACAACGGCATCGGGATTGAGCCGCAGTACGCCGAGCGGATCTTCGTCATCTTCCAGCGGCTCCACACCCGGGCGGAGTATCCCGGTACGGGCATGGGCCTGGCGATCTGCAAGAAGATTGTGGAGCGCCACGGCGGGCGGATCTGGGTCGAGTCAGAGGTCGGCCAGGGCTCACGGTTTTCCTTCACGCTCCCTAGCCGAGACAATCACAGGTAGAGCTCCGCGATCGTCGCCATCAGGGTGCGTACGCCAACTGGCTTGGTGAGATAGGCTGAGGCCCCCGTGCTCAGGCCACGCTCGCGGTCGCCCGGCATGGCGAGTGCCGTCACCGCGATAATTGGCGTGGCAGCGAGCACCGCGTCTTCTCGCACCTGCCGAATGACGCTCAGGCCGTCCAGCTCTGGCAGCTGGATATCGAGCACCACGACGTCGGGGCGCTGGGCCTGGATCTGGGCGAGGGCTTCGATCCCCGTGCGCGCCGTGGTTATCGTACAGCCTGCCCGCGCCAGTTGCTCGGCGTACAGCTCCAGGGTCGGCTCGTGGTCCTCGGCGACTAGCACGTGCGGGGGCTGCTCCCAGGTCGGTTGCACCGCTGGCCTGGCTGCTCCTGGCTCAGAGGATGGGAAGTTGTCGTCTTCCGCCCATGGGAGCGTGATCGTGAACCGGCTCCCCATCCCTGGGATGCTCGCCACCTGCACGCTGCCCCCGTGCAGCTCCGTCAGCCGCTGCACCAGGGTCAGCCCCAGCCCGATCCCATCGTACGACCGCGCCAGCCGCCCGTCCACTTGCGTAAAGGGCTGGAACAACCGGCCCATATCCTCGGTCGCGATCCCGATCCCCGTGTCCCACACCGTGAAGGTGATCTGCTCGCGCGCGACGTTGCCCTCTACCTCCAGGCCCACAGTACCCTGCGCGGGCGTGAACTTCACCGCGTTGTCCAGCAGGTTCACCAGGATCTGCGTCAGGCGTCGTTCGTCGGCGCGCAGCCCCACGAGCCCGAACGCCACGGTCGGCAGCAGCCGGATCTCCTTCTTGCGCACGCGCTCAGCCACGATCTGGAGGGCGGTTCGGCAGAGGCGCTCCACCTTGACGGGTGCGGTGTCCAGTTGGACGACCCCCGCCTCGATGCGGGTCAGGTCGAGGATGTCCGACAGGATGCCGAGCAAGTGTTGGCCACCGGTCACGACGTACTCGAGGGCCTGGCGCTGCCGCGGGCTCAACGGACCATAGCCTTCTTCCAGCAGCCCGTCGGTGATCCCCAGCACCGCGTTGAGCGGGGTGCGCAGCTCATGGCTCATCATGGCCATGAACTCGTCTTTGAGCCGGAGCGCGCGGGTCAGCTCGGCGTTCATCCGGCTCAGGGTCTCAGCGTGGGCGGCCAGGGCCGCCTCGGCCTGCTTGCTGGCCGTGACATCGATGTGGGAGCCGAGCATGCGCACGGGCTGGCCCTGTGCGTCTGAGAACAACGACGCCTGGGACAGGACCCAGCGATAGGTGCCGTCACAGTGACGCATGCGGAACTCGTTCCAGTAGTCACCATCCGGCTGCCGGATGAACGCGCGCACGTTCTCGAGCGCCGGCCCCAGGTCGTCGGGGTGGACCCGCCGCTCCCACTCCGCGAACTCGTTCGCGGATGGTTCGTCCGCATACCCGAGCATGCGCTGATACTCAGGAGAGAAATACACCTGGTTGGTGCGTAGATCCCAATCCCAGAGGCCGACCTTGCCCGCCTGGACGGCGAGCTGGAGCCGTACCTGCGTCGCCTGGAGATCGGCAGTGCGCTCCCGCACCCGCTGCTCCAGCGCATCGTGGGCGGCCTGCAGGGCAGCTGCGGCCTGTTTCTGGCTGGTGACATCCATGCTGTAGCCATGCCAGCGCACGCCACCAGTGGCCAGGCGTTCCGGTGTGGAGCGCGACCAGATCCAGCGCACCGGCTGGTCAGGGCGCACCACCCGATACTCGCACTGGAAGGGTGTCAGGTGGGTCGTTGACTGGGCGATGGCGTCGGTGAAGCCGTCGCGATCCTCAGGGTGGACGAGGTCAAACAATGGCGTAGCATCCTCGCGTACCTGCTCAGGCGTGGCGCCAAAGAGATCCCGAATGGCGTCGGTGCAGAAGGGGAGGCAGGCGCTGCCGTCCGGCCGCAGCTCAAACTGGTACAGCATGCCTGGGACCTGGGATGCGAACTTCAGCAGGTCCCCCTGGCTTCGCTGGAGCGCCGCCTTCACGGCCTTCCGCTCCGTAATGTCGACGTTGACCCCATGCCACGCGCTCACCGTTCCGGTCGGCTCCCGCACTGGCTGGGCGCGGGTCAAAAACCAGTGGTAGGTGCCATCGGCCCCGCGCAGGCGCTGCTCGACTTCAAAAAAGGTGCCCGTGCGCGTGGCCTCAGCCCAGCGCACCTCGGTCGCAGCCCGGTCCTCGGGGTGGAGGGCCTGCATCCAGCCGGTGCCCAGGGCCTGATCCTCAGTCAGGCCGGTGAAGGCGAGCCAGCCGTCGTTCAGGTAGTCGATAAAGCCATCCGGGCGCCCTGACCAGATCAGGGCGGGGATGGTATTGGTGACGGTCCGGAGCCTCCGTTCCTGGTCCTGCGCCAGCTGTTCGGCGCGCTTCCGCTCCGTAATGTCGATGGTGAGGATGAGCAGCCCCTCAGGCGCGGGCTCGATCTTCCACTCAAACCAGCGCTCCTGGCCATCGGGGAAGGTAAACGGCCCATCGATGCGCGCGGGGACACGCTCGTGCATTACCTGCTGTTCCAGCTGGAAGAACTCGGTATCCTCGATCCCCGGCCAGCACTCCATGACGGTTCGCCCCAGCAGCTCCTCCCGGGGGCGACGGCTCTGGCGCTCTGCAGCAGCGTTGAGGTAGCGGTAGCGCCAGTCAGCGCCGATCAGCAGCACGCTTTCCTGCATCGTTTCCAGTACGCCGTGCAACCATTGCTCGCTGCTGGCGGCCTGGGCGGTAAGGGCAGCCTCGAGCTCGGCGTTGCGGGTGCGCAGACGTGCCATCTCGGCCAGCAGTTCGATCTCAGAAAGGGGCGGGGTGTCCATAGCTATGCTCCAGGGATGCTGCGGGACAAGCGCGCGGTGGTGGAATGGAGACCCGCAGGGTAGGCCGACCTGGGAGCACCAACGAGCGTGATAGACCCGTTTCTTGCCAGCTAGTATACGATCCGGGCAGTACACCCGGCGCACAGCCGCATCGTTAGGCATAGCCGACGCTGCACGCGCCGATCCTGCTGACGCCATAGGAGCGCCAGAGCCAGGTTCGCGAAGATGACCCGGCGTTTAGTGTCGAGGATGGAGACTCCGCTGGGGATGAGATCGACGAGCGTGCGGGGTATGCCTCTGCCTGGTGGCGCGTGATCAGCGTGCTGATGCTATTCGCCAGGCTGGGCGTAGCGCATATAGGTCATGTATGCCACCTGGCATGCTCCTGCCATTACCCCTCCTTTGCATGTCTATGCGTTGAAAATCAAACACTTAACCCTGTTGTTAGTTGTAGTAATTTTGTATTCAACCCTGATTGGTTGTAAATAGGTATCATTTGAGCATTAAAATGTCCTTTGAATGCCTCTGGATTGTGTAGATAATACAAAACAGAATGTGTATTATTCTTTGTGTCGTGCCATGGAGGCATGTCCTTTCTGTGTCTCTGCTCTGCTGTGAGCCATGTGGTTGGTATTATGTGATGTGCTGGCATGCACCATCTGCGTTTGGTACAACTTCTTGCTATACTCACTGCACGGATCCAAGTGGCTGAAGCAGCCCCTGCCCGGACATCCTCAGGTATCGCCTGAAACACACAGCGAGTCGTCAATGACACCTCCATCGGCACGCATTCTGATCGTGGATGACACCCCGCTCAACCTCAAAGTGATCATCGCCAGCAGCGCCCGGCTGCACCAACCCCAGCCTGGCAGCGCGTGACGCAGGCTGCCAGGAGCACGCGCTAGCTCCTCGTTGTACCCACACTGGAACAGCCCATGTCCCACTCCTTCCCGCTCCCGGCCCATGAAGACGCACGGCTCCAGGCACTGGAGCAGTTCCAGGTGCTTGACACCTCGCCCGAGCAGGCGTTCGACGAGCTGACCCAGCTGGCCGCGGAGCTCTGCGGTACGCCGATCGCCCTGGTCAGCCTGGTCGACGCTCATCGCCAGTGGTTCAAGTCGCGTGTCGGCCTCGACGTTGCCGAACCGCCGCGCGAGGTCGCGTTCTGTGCCCACGGCATCGCCGCGCCAGATGACCTCTTTATCGTACCCGACGCTGCTGAGGATCCGCGCTTCGCAGAGAGCCCGCTCGTGACCGGGGAACCTCACGTGCGCTTCTACGCCGGCGCCCCCCTGGTGACCAAGGAGGGGCACGCGGTCGGCATGCTCTGCGTCGTCGACCACGTGCCCCGCGAGCTCTCTCCGGTGCAGCGGCGGGCCCTCGCGGTGCTCGGCCACCAGGTGGTTGCCCAGCTCGAGCAGCGCCGACAGATTACCGTCCTTCAAGAAGCCGTGATCGCCCGCGAGGCCAGTGAGCAGCACGCACGACAGCTCGCCAGCGAGTCGCAGCGCCAGGCCCTGACCCTGACCCTGCTCCACAGCGTCCGCAACGTGCTCGCTCGTGAGGTGGACCTGGCTACGGCGATCCGAACGCTCGTCGAGGCAAGCGCCGCCACGCTCGGCTACTCGCACGTAAGCCTCTACCTTCGGGTCGGCGATCAGCTTGTGCTCCAGCATCAGGTTGGCTACACCTCGATTCAGACGGAAGTGGCAATAAGCCAGGGAATCATCGGCCGCGTCGCGCGGAGCGGCCTGCCGGCCCTTGTCGAGAATGTGCATACCGACTCCGACTTTCTCGCCCCATCGCCCGCGATTGTGGCCGAGGTGTGCGTCCCTCTTCGTGTCCATGAGCAGACGATCGGTGTCCTGAATGTCGAGAGCACCCGCGCGAATGAGCTTGGCCCCGCCGACCTCGAGCTGCTCCTGGCGCTGAGCGACCACATCGCCGTCACGTTCGAGCGCGCGCATCTCTACGCCGATCTCCAGCGAACGGTGCGCGAGACCCTGCTGCTGAACCGAGTGATCGCGGCAACGATGACCACGCGTGACGTGACCTCCCTCGTCACGCTCATCTGCGCTGAGCTCGCGCAGGCCTTTAACGTTCCCCAGGCGGCCTGTGCGCTGCTCGACGATAGCGGAGCGAATCTGACGGTTGTGGGCGAGTACTGTGCGCCGGGGCGACCCTCGGGCCTGGGTACCGTGATCCCGGTCGCCGGGAATCTGCTCACCGAGGAGCTCATTGCCAGCCGTGCCCCAGTCCAGATCAATGATGTGCATACCGATCCGCGGAGCGCAGCGACAGCTGAGCTCTTCGCCCAGCGTGGCACCGCCGCGATCTTGATCGTCCCACTGCTGGTGCAGGACGAGGTGATCGGCTCGATCGGGATCGACTCGCTGGTACCGCGCCACTTCTCGGTTGAGGAGATCGCCCTGGCCCAGGCGGTCGCGTGGTCGGCCGGCCAGGCCCTGGCGACGGTCCAGCTCACCGAGGCGTTGCAGCAGGAGCTGGCGGAGCGCTCGCGCACCGAGGCCGCGCTGCGCGACACCAGCGTGCGCGTGACCCGCATCCTGGAGAGCATCACCGACGCCTTCTTCGCGGTCGATCTGGAGTGGCGCTTCACCTATGTGAACGCCGAGGCCGAGCGCATCCTCGGTAAGCACAGGGGGACCTTGATTGGTCAGTGCCTGTGGGAGGCGTTCCCCAGGATCGTCGGCACGGATATTGAGGCCCACCACCGCCGTGCGATGGCGGAGCAGACGCCGCTCCAGATCGAGACCTACTTTGCACCGCTCGACCTCTGGCTAGAGCTGCGTGACTACCCTTCGGCCGAAGGTCTCTCGGTCTACTTCCGCGACATTGGCGCTCAGCGCCAGGCTCAGGCCGCGCTCGTGGTGGCAAAAGAGGCGGCCGAGGCAGCGACGCGGGCCAAGTCCGAGTTTCTTGCCAATATGAGCCACGAGATTCGCACCCCGATGAACGCGGTCATCGGTATGACCGGCCTGCTGCTAGATACGCCGCTTGTCCCCGAGCAACGCGAGTATGTCGAGACGATCCGGGGCAGTAGCGACGCGCTGCTGACGATCATCAACGACATTCTCGACTTCTCCAAGATCGAGTCGGGCAAGCTGGAGCTGGAGCAGCAGCCGTTCGACCTGCGCGACTGTCTAGAGTCCGCCCTTGACCTCGTCGCCCCGCGCGCCGCCGAGCAGCACCTCGACCTCGCGTATCAGATTGACTTCACCGTGCCCCCTACCGTGATTGGCGACGTGACCCGGCTGCGCCAGATTCTGGTGAACCTGCTCGCCAACGCGGTCAAGTTTACGGCGAGGGGCGAGGTCGTGGTACGCATGACCGCCGCCACCGCCAATAGCGGTCACACCGAGCTCCATGTCAGCGTTCAGGATACGGGCATTGGTATTCCCGCCGACCGGCTCGACCGGCTCTTTCAGGCCTTCAGCCAGGTAAATGCCTCCACGACCCGCGAGTATGGTGGCACGGGCCTTGGCCTGGTCATTAGTCAGCGGCTGTGTGCCCTGATGGGCGGGAAGATGTGGGTCGAGAGCGAGGTCGGGGTCGGCACCACGTTTCACTTCACCGTGCTGGCCGAGCCCGCACCCACCCAGCCCAAGATCTACCTGCGCGGAACGGTCCCCCAGCTGGCTGGGAGGCGCCTCCTCGTCGTCGACGATAACGCCACGAACCGTCGCATCCTGCAGGCCCAGGCCGAGAGCTGGGGCATGCACGCGCACGCCGTAAGCTCAGGCGCCGAGGCGCTGCGGGTTGTGGCCCAGGGGCCGGCATTTGATGCGGCCGTGCTCGACATGCAGATGCCGGAGATGGACGGCGCCCAGCTGGCGGCAGCGCTGCGTGCGCGTTTCACCGCGCAGGAGCTGCCCCTGGTGTTGCTGACCTCGCTGGGGCGACGGGCTGAGGATATGGCGACGGGCCTGTTCGCGGCAAGCATCGCGAAACCCGTCAAGGCGTCGCAGCTCTACGAGGCCTTTCTGGAAGTGCTCAGCGGCACAAAGGCAGCGCACGCCACGCCGTCTGCGAAGCCGATGTTTGACGCCCGCCTTGGCGAGCGCCTCCCGCTGCGCATCCTTCTTGCCGAGGATCACGCCGTCAACCAGAAGGTTGCTTTGTCCACGCTGGCGAAGCTGGGCTACCGGGCGGATGTGGCCGCCAACGGGCTCGAGGTGCTGGCGGCTCTCGAGCGACAGCCCTACGACGTGATCCTGATGGACATGCAGATGCCCGAGCTGGATGGGCTTGGGGCGACTGAGCGGATCAGGCGTGAGCTCCCCCGCTCACGCCAGCCGCGCATCATCGCCATGACGGCAAACGCGATGCAGGGCGACCGCGAGCTCTGCCTGAGCGCCGGCATGGACGACTACGTCAGCAAGCCGGTGCGGCTCGAGGAGCTGATTGCGGCCCTGGAGCGCGCCGGGGCGACCCAGCTTGGCGAGGCCCAGGAAGATCGGAAGAGCACACG
>JAAXUL010001151.1 GCA_013336035.1 Chloroflexales bacterium | reverse complement strand
GTGTTGTCGGCGGCTGCAGAGGAAGTCCAAAGGCTTCCCGTGATTCGGCATGAACCGCTTCAATGCGATGCCGGCACTTGGGCCAGCGTAACATAATGCATTCGGGACACAACCCCAGGCTGCCCCCCATGTTTGCGGCCTTCTTACCGCAAATGAGGCAGCTGAGATCGGTTCTGCCGGCCTCTTGCCAGTTACTGATCAACATCTAGCAGATCCTTGGTAGCTGCTCGCCGCTGAGCATATCGACCACGCGGCTGCCGCCGATGCGCGAGCGCAGCACGACCGTCCCCGGGTGCTCGGCCGTCACCTGGCCGATCATAGCCGCCCTTGCCCCGAGGGGGTGGGCGCGCAGCGCCGCCAGGGCCTGGCCGGCGGCCTCGCGGGCGACGATGGCGAGGAACTTGCCCTCGTTGGCCACGTAGAGCGGGTCGAGCCCCAGGATCTCGCAGGCGCCGCGCACCTCCTCGTCGAGGGGGATAGCCGCCTCGTCGATGCTGACGCCGACCCGCGCTGACTGGGCGATCTCGTTGAGGGCCGAGGCCACCCCGCCGCGCGTCGGGTCGCGCAGCACGTGGGCCGCCCCGCCCACCGCGTCGAGCAGCCCGGCCACCATAGTGTGCAGCGCCGCCGAGTCGCTCTCCAGGGCCGTCTCGAACTCGAGGCCCTCGCGCACCGACATAATCGCGATGCCGTGGTTGGCGACCGGCCCGCTGACGAGCACCACATCGCCGGGCGCGGCCCGCCGCGGGTCGATCTCGACGCCGGCCGGGATGAGCCCCACGCCGCTGGTGTTGATAAAGACCCCATCGCCCTTGCCCCGGTCCACCACCTTGGTGTCGCCCGTCACCACGGGCACGCCGGCCGCCGCCGCGGCGTCGCGCATGCTCTGGACCACGCGCCAGAGCGTCTCCATCGGCAGGCCCTCCTCGAGGATGAGCGCCGCCGAGAGGGCCAGCGGCCGCGCCCCGCACATCGCCAGGTCGTTGATGGTGCCGTGGATAGCGAGCGAGCCGATGTCGCCCCCGGGGAAGAAGAGCGGGCTGATCACGTACGAGTCGGTCGAGAAGGCCAGCCGCGCGCCGCCCGCCTCGAGGCGGGCCCCGTCGTGCAGGACGTCGAGGGCCGGGTTGCCGAAGGCCGGCCGCAGCATGCGCTCGATCAGCATCTGCGTCAGCCGCCCGCCCCCGCCGTGCCCCATCGTCACCGTCGGGTACTCGCTGATCGGGATGGGGCACTGGAGCTCGAAACTGTTCATAGGTTCTCTCTAAGCCGGCGTCAGGTCGATCCGCCCGTACTGGTAGTAGGCCGCGCACGCACCCTCGGACGAGACCATCGGCGCGCCGAGGGGCCGCTCGGGCGTGCAGAGCGTGCCGAAGGCCGTGCAGTCGCTGGGCCGGGCCTTGCCCTGCATGATCAGGCCCGAGATGCACAGGGGCGACTCGGGGGCGGTGATCGCGCTCACCTGGAACTTCAGCTCGGCGTCGTAGGCCACAAAGGGCTCGCGCAGGCCCAGGCCGCTCTGCGGGATGGGCCCGATGCCACGCCACTGGCGGTCGCGCACCGCGAAGACCTCGGCCACCAGGCCCTGCGCCCGCCGGTTGCCCTCGGCCGTCACCGCGCGCGCGTACTGGTTCTCGACGCCCCAGGCGCCCCGCTCCAGCATCGCCACGGTCATATAGATGCCCTGCAGCAGGTCCAGCGGCTCGAAGCCGGTGACCACGATCGGCACGCGGTAGCGCTCGGCGATCGGGAGGTACTCGTGGTAGCCCATGACCGCGCAGACGTGGCCCGCCGCCAGGAAGCCCTGGATCTGGGTGTCGGGCGCGCCGAGCAGGGCCTCCATCGCGGGCGGCACCAGCACGTGCGAGCAGAGGATGGAGAAGTTCGCCAGGCCCAGCTGCCTCGCCTGGTAGACGGCCATCGCGTTGGCCGGGGCCGTGGTCTCGAAGCCCACGGCGAAGAAGACCACCTCGCGGTCGGGGTGCTTCTGGGCCAGCTTCACGGCGTCGAGGGGCGAGTAGACGATGCGCACATCGCCGCCGGCGGCCTTCACGCTCAGCAGGTCGGTGGTCGAGCCGGGCACGCGCAGCATATCGCCGAACGAGGTGAAGATCACCTCGGGGCGTGACGCGATGGCCAGCGCCCGGTCGATCAGCTCCAGGGGCGTCACGCAGACCGGGCAGCCCGGGCCGTGGACCAGGCGCACCTCGGGGGGGAGCATGCGGTCGATGCCCGACCTCACCAGGGTGTGGGTCTGGCCGCCGCAGATCTCCATCAGCGTCCACGGGCGGGTCACCAGGCGCTCGATGGCGCGCAGGAACCTCTGGGCCTCAGACTCGCCGCGGTACTCGTCGACGAATTTCATAAGCCGCCTCGCTTTCCACAGGCACGCGCGCCGAGCGCGCCTACTCCGGCTGCTCGATCTCCAGCTCGGCGAGCTCCTCCATCTCGCGCAGGTAGGCGAAGACCTTCTGGGCCTCGGCCTCATCGACGACGCTGATCGAGAAGCCGACGTGTACGACCACATAGTCGCCCACCTGCGCCTCGGGCGTGTAGGCCAGGCAGATCTCCTTGACGATGCCGCCGAAGCTGACCTTGCCCATATGCATGCCCAGGGGGTTGGGCTCAATCGAGAGGACCTTTCCGGGCACTCCGAGGCACATATGCAGTCTCCTTACGAACGTAGGCGCGCCGCGGCGGCGGCGACCTGGCCAAGGCTGAACCCGCCGTCATTCGGCGGCACCAGCCGGTGCAGCAGCACGCGCATGCCGGCCGCCTCGAGGGCGCCGGCCGCCCGCTCGGTCAGCAGGCGGTTCTGGAAGCAGCCCCCGCTCAGGGCCACGGCCGG
>JAAXUL010000353.1 GCA_013336035.1 Chloroflexales bacterium | reverse complement strand
CGAGGATGCAGAAGCCCTTTACGCCATAAACAGAACCGTGCCGGGGCGTGGGCTGGCGCGTTCGTACAGCGCACTGCTACTTCGCCGGCGCGAACAGCAGCCCGGCCGCGCCGCTCTCCTGGCTCAGCAAGATCGCCAGCTGCTCGCCGTCGTACTGGTAGCCGGTAGCCGCGCCCACCAGCTTCAGGAACTCCTCGCTCTGCGACCCGGCGCCACACTCAGCCGCGGTCACGGGGCCGAGCGCGATCGTCAGCGCCCCGCCGTCGCCGAGGGTGTAGGTGCCGCTGGCCTGGTTGCAGTCGGCCTTGACCGCCACGGCGCCATCCTTGCCGAAGCTGAGCGTGTAGCTCGCCGGGGCGTCGATCGTGGTCTGCTGGCCGGACACGTCCGCCGAGGCGCTCCACTGCCAGGTGGCCGCGGTCAGCCGGGCCGCCGCCTGCTCGGCCCCGGCCTCGGTGAGCGCCACGACGGCCGCGTCGAGCACCGGGTCGCCGCCATCCAGCTTCGCCTGCTCGCTCTCCTCGGTGACGGGCACCCGCACGTCCAGGGTGACGCCCTTGCCCTCCAGGTTGTACTCGTCGCCGCCGGCGAAGACCGTGCGGCCCTTGGTGAAGTGGAAGGAGATCGTGCCGGGCATGGCGACGTGCTCGACCACGCCGCCCGCCCCGTCGGTGCCGTGGGCGCCCACCACCAGCGCGCGGCCCTGGCGCTGCAGGAACTGCGGCATGTACTCGGCCGCGCTGGCCGACTCGTCGTCCACCAGCACTACCACCGGGCCGCCGTAGGTCAGCTCCGGCTTGGGCGAGCTGAGGGTGTAGTCGCTGGCGAGCTCGCGCACGAGGCCGCCGGCCTGCTCGTCGTAGACGTAGCTGTCGAGCCAGTGATAGGGCGCGGGCTGCTCGGCCGTGAAGAGGTACGAGGCCATGGTGTACATCAGCGCGAGGTTGCCGCCGCCGTTGCCGCGCAGGTCGATCACGAGCCCCGGCGCGTCCTTGAAGGTGGCGAGGAACTTCTCCCAGACCGCCAGCTTGTAGAGCGGGTCGTCGAACCCCTTCCACTGGATGTAGCCGTGGCCGCTGTCGAGCTGCCGGAAGCTGATCTCCTCGCGGGCCGGCCCGTCCGGCGGGCTGGAGCCAAACACCTCGCCGGCGGTCAGGGTCGCGCTGCGCGGCTCCTGCTCGCCCGGCAGGCGGTACGCCACCGTCACCTGCGCGCCGTCGGGGAAGGACAGCGCGAAGCGCATCTGCTGCAGCCGCACGCCCTCGTCGGTCGACTCGGCGGTGAGCAGCGGCAGGCCGGCGATGCGCTCGGCAATCGGCACGCCGTCCACGCTCACGATCTCGGTGCCGAAAGTCCAGCCGGCCTCGGCGGCCGGGCCGCGCGGGTCGAGGTAGGTGACGACCACGCGCCCGTCGCTCAGCTCGCTCACCCCCGCGCCAATGTTGCTGCTGAACGCTTCGGCCACCCGGAGGAGGTTGTTGACCCGCATCTCGGCGTTCAACGACGTGACCTGCACGTGGGAGTCGCGGATCGACTGGGCCAGGTCGAAGAGGATACCGTAGTAGGCGGCCATGTCGCCGGCGGCGTCGGCGGCCTCCACGCGCGGCAGGTATTCCTGGCGGATCTTCGCCCAGTCGAGCGTGCGCAGCTCGGTGTAGGCGTAGCGCACCGCCAGCACATCCAGCAGCGAGGTGTAGCTCTCCAGGATGCCCTGCTTGGAGAAGTCGGGCGAGGCGACGGCGGCCGGCTCGCGCACGTTCATGTGGGCGATGCGCGAGCGGTCGAAGCTGACGCTGCCGTCGCCGCCGAGGGTGGCCAGGGTGTAGCCGGCCGGCAGGCCGACCGCCGGGTCATCCTCGGTGAAAAACACGCCGTCGGCCCCGGCAGAGGACGGGAAGCCCTGGGCGTCGTCGGGCGCCCAGACCAGCAAGTCGCCCTCGCGGAGCTTCCCGGTCTTCGGGTCGCCCAGCACCGAGCTGAAGCCGCCCTGCTCGAGCTGCTCCAGGTAGGAGTCGCCGACCATGTTGGTGCTCACCACCAGCTGGTAGACCAGCACGCCGGGGTCGGCCTCGCCATCGTTGTCCAGGTCGACGTTGGCCGCGCCAGGGAGGATCGGCAGGTCGACCTGGTAGCTCACCGGCGGCTTGGCCATCGACGAGGTGAGGGTGCCAAGGACCTGGCCGCCGCGCGGCACGCGCTCGCTGTAGTTGCCCTGGATCTCGCGCGAGACGTCCATCAAGGCCACCACCGGCTCCTGGAAGATGGCCGGCACGGCGTAGTTGGTGTAGCTCCACTCGCCGAGCACGGCGGTCGGGCCGCCCTCGTCGGTGGCGATGGCGGCCGGGGTGAGCCCGCCGGCGGGCGCGGCGGTCGGGTCGATCGCGGCGGTGGTCGGAGCGCTGGGGGTGGACGTGGGCGGCGGTGGGGGCTGGGGCGTCGCGCAGGCGCTGAGCAAGACGAGCAGGGCGAGCAGGCTGATGATCGGTGTGATGCGCATTGTTAGCTCCTGATGGCTCTGGGCGCGCTTGCCAGCGAGCCCCCTAGCTTCCAGAAGACCAGCCCGACGACGACGCCGATGAGCGCCAGGCCGAGGCCGAACTCGGTGGTGACGTACTCGGTGGGGCCCGTGTCCGCGGTGAGCTTGTCCAGCACCCCCTGGATGAAGGCGTTGTGGGTGGCGTGCAGCAGCACCGCCGGCCAGATGCTGCCGGAGGCTAGCCGCAGCCAGGCGAAGGCGAACGACACGCCGACGATGTGCACCAGAAAGCAGGCGACCGCGTACCAGGCGGGCGCGCCACTGGTGTAGCCGCCGCCGCCGCTGATCAGCGGCACGTGCCAGAGGCCCCAGATCACCCCGCTGATGACGGCCGTGCGGGCGAACGGCTGCACCCGCGCGAGCTGGGGGACCAGCACGCCGCGCCAGCCGATCTCCTCGCCGAGGGCCAGCAGCCCCGCCTCGAGGATGTGGATGGTCAGGGCCGAGATGATGAATGGGCCGACCGGCCCCTCGACGCCGCTGGGGTCGAGCCGCCCCAGGCCGAGCAGCCAGGCCAGGCCGTAGACGACGCCGGCGTAGAGGATGGGCAGCAGGTAGGCGATGAGGTAGTAGATCGGCTTCCCAAAGCCCCAGCCCATCCCGCGCAGGTTGCGCTGGAAGATGAAGGTGGTGAGCAGGCCCGCGAGCGCCGGCGCCCACATGAGCGGCAGCACGTACAGCCCGCCGGGGCCGCTCAGCCCGCCGCCGCGGATCACGAGCCCATAGAGCGGGATGCTCACGCCGAAGACGAGGACGAGGTAGGTGGCGATGCGCTTCGTGGCGTCATTCATTGACATAGGGATTGTGAGTCCTTTGAGGCATGATCAGCAGCTGGCCGGTCTGCAGCTGGTCCGGGTTCTCGCCGATGACGCCCCGGTTGATCCGGTAGATCTGCTCGGCGCGCCCTGGGTCGCCAAGGTGGCGCAGCGCGATCCCGGCCAGACCGGAGCGGTAATCATCGCCCTGGACCCGGTAGAGGCTGATGCGGAGGGGGTTCGTGGCAGGGTCGTACGGGACCATAAGCTGCTGCCCTGGCCGGAGCGCGATAGGATCGTCCCCGATCACGCCCTGGTTCGCGTGGTACAGCTCGACCCACCGCTCCGGCGCGCCGTACAGCCAGCGCGCCAGTCCGTGCAGCCCACGCACACGGTCTTCCGGCTGAACGGTGTAGATCAGATACGGCATCGGGCACCCACATAGCTATCGCTACTCAACGATAGCGTGAGTATAGGGCCTCGGCGCCTCTGGGCGCCCGCGCCTGGCGGATAGAAGCCTCCCCCTTACGGGTGGCACCCTCCCCCTCCCGGCGGCGCGGCCCACCCCATCCTCAGAGCGCACGCGACCGGGGCCATCCTCGATGCTCCCTTGCGAGGCGAGATGGTATACTGCCTCTATCCATAGTGTGCGATGTATAGGCCAACAGACGATGGCATGACGACCAACGTGCATAGGGCAACACCACCCGTCGAGCTGGTGCCTGAGGATGGGATGACGGTTGCGGAGCTCGTGGCCGTCCTGGAGCGCCGCGAGCGCATCCAGCGCGCCCTGGCGGCCTGCTCGCGCTGCCTGATTGGCGGCGCGGCGAGCCCCGCCGACGAGCGTCAGGCCCTCGCCGAGGCCCTCGAGCAGCTCCGTGCGGGCGCCGGGGTGCTGCGCGTCACCCTGTTCGAGAACTTCACCCACCCGGAGTCCGGCTTCAGCTCGCGCCCCATCGCCGAGGGCTATGCGCCTGGTGAGCAGCCCCTCGGCAAGCGCTACGGGCCGGCGTATCACATCCCCTGGTCGAGCGTCCCCACGGCCAACTACCAGGCCCTGGCGGCCGGCGAGCATATCGGCGGCCCGGTCGAGCAGCTGTTCGTGGGCACGCCGCCGCTCATCGCCATCGAGCGCGACCTCGGCATCGGCGCGGTGCAGTTCTTCTCGATCTTTGTGGACGGGCACTGGTGGGGCTACATCGCCTTCGACGACCGCGAGGCGCGCGAGTGGGATGTCCAGGAGGTGCTGCTGATCCGCACCACCGCCGAGATCATCGGCGCCTTCCTCCAGCGCAACCGCGCCATTGCGACCCTGCGCGAGCGTGAGGCGATGCTGCGGGCGATCGGCGACAATCTGCCCGACGCCTACATCTACCAGCTGGAGGAGCATCCCGACGGCAGCGTTCGGCGGACCTATATGAGCCGCGGCCTGGAGCGGCGCACCGGGGTCAGCGTCGAGCAGACGCTCGTGAATGGCACCCGCCTCCCGTTCGAGCTCTATTCAGAGGATGTGCCAACGTACGAGGCCCGCAGAGACGCGGCCCGGGCGAACGTCGCCCCGTATGAGCACGAGCACCGCTACGTCGCCGTCGATGGGAGCGTGCGCTGGGTGCGCGCGCGCGCGTCGCCCCGCCGCCTCGCCGACGGGCGCACGATCTGGGACGGCATCGTCTTCGACACGACAAGCTATAAGCTGCTCCAGGAGGAGCTGCGCCAGCTCAACCTGGGGCTCAGCCGGCGCGTGGATGAGCTCACGCTGCTCAACCGGATCGCCCACCTGCTCGGCGGGATGACCAGCCTGCGCGAAACCCTTGAGCTCGTCTGCCAGCTCCTCCGCGAGGCCTTCTCCGCCGCCGAGGTGCTGGTGGCCCTCAGCGCCTCCTCCGCCGGCAGCCTCTCCATTGTCGCCCGTGCCAGCGAGGATGGCGAAGCCCCCGAGCCGCAGCCTGGCGCTCTCGATGGGGTTGCAGCCAGGGTGACCGCGCAGGGAGGCAACGTCTTCCTCGAGGAACGGTCCCACCCAGGGTGCGTAATCCTGACCGTCGCGCTACACGCCCATGACACTGCGATCGGGCTGCTCCAGATCCGCGTCGAGCAGCCGGGTAGCCAGCTTACCCCCGACGCGGTCTCGCTGGCCCAGACCATCGCCGGCGCCATCGCCACCGCCGCCGCCAACGTCCAGCTGTACGAGCGCGCGGTTCGGAGCAGCGAGCGCCTGGAGCGTCTGAACGCCGCCAGCCGGATGATCAACGCCGCCGGCCTCGATCTGCCGACCCTCTACGCCGCGATCCACCGGGCCGCGGCCCACCTCATGCCGGTCGAGGCCTTCGTGATCTCCCTGGTCGAGGCCGAGGAGCGGATGGTCGCGCATGTCTACAACTATGATCGGGCGGGCTTCTTGGTGGCCGGGCGCGGGCGGGCGCCCCTCGAGCAGAGCTTCGCCGGCTTCATCCGCAGCCACGGCCCCTCGTTGCGGGTCGACGACTTCCTGGAGTTCTACGAGCAGCACCCCGAGGTAGAGTTCTCGGTCTTCGGCGATGGGGAGGACACCCGCTCGGGGCTGGCGGCATCATTTCTTACCGCCGATGGGCTCTACGGCCTGCTCTTCGCCCAGTGCTACCCGCCAGGGATGTACAATGACGATGACCTGATCATCCTCGAGCTGCTGGCCGCCCACGCCGCGACGGCGATCGAGAACGCCCGCCGTGCCCAGCAGACCCGCCGCGATGCCGTCGACGAGGAGCGCAACCGGCTCGCCCGCGAGCTGCACGACTCGGTCACTCAGAGCCTCTTCTCGGCCAGCCTGATCGCCGAGCGCCTGCCGGCCGTGGCCCGCAAGAGCGCCGACGAGGGGCGCCAGGGCCTGGAGCTGGTGCAGCAGTTCGTGCGCGGCGCCCTGGCCGAGATGCGCGCCCTGCTCGTCGAGCTGCGCCCGGCGGCCCTCGCCGCGGCACCGCTACACGAGGCCATTGGCCAGCTCACCCAGGCCTTCGGCGGGCGGCGTGGCATCGCCATTACGGTCAACCTCGACCCGGCACCGCCGCTGCCCCCGGCAGTGCAGGTGGCGCTCTACCGCATTGTCCAGGAGAGCCTGAGCAATGTGATCAAGCACGCCCGCGCCCGCTCGGCGACCGTGCGGATGCGCGTCGAGCCGCCTGCGCGCGACCACGAGGAGCCCTGGAGCGGGACCATTACGATCCACGTGCACGACGACGGGCGTGGGTTTCAGCCCGCGCAGGCTGGCGCGGGCAGCTTCGGCATCGGGATCATGCGCGAGCGCGCGGCCACGATTGGGGCCAGGCTTGAGCTCGCCAGCCAGCCCGGCCATGGCACATGGGTCGAGCTGATCTGGCGCGGTGTTTTGGCGCAGGAGGACGGAGCATGACCACAGCCCAGAAGATCGGCGTGGTGCTCGTCGACGACCACGAGGTAACCCGCATCGGCCTGAGCTATATGCTCAAGAGCTTCGACGACATCACCCTGCTCGGCGAGGCCGAGACGGGTGAGGAGGCGCTGCGGCTCTGCGCGGCGACGACCCCCGAGGTCGTGCTGATGGATATGCTGCTCGGGGAGCAGCAGGGCCCCGAGGTGATCGCCGCGCTGCGGCGGCAGCAGCCCGGGATCAAAGTGATTGCCCTCAGCAGCTTCGACGACCGTGCCCTGGTCGAGCGGGCGCTCCAGGCCGGCGCGATCAGCTACATGCTCAAGAACATCTCGGCCTTCGACCTGATCCAGACCATTCGCCGAGCCTCCCAGGGCAAGACCACCCTCGCACCTGAGGCGGCGCAGGCGCTGGTCGAGCAGCTCCAGCAACCCGCACGGGCCCAGGTCGAGCTGACCAGGCGCGAGTGGGCGGTGCTTCGGCGCATGGCCCACGGCCAGTCGAACGGCGAGATCGCGGAGCAGCTGCACATCAGCGCCGCGACGGTCAAGGGTCACGTCGGGACGATCCTCGAGAAGCTCGGGGTCACGACGCGGGCCGCGGCGATCGCCCGCGCCTGGACCCGGGGCCTGGTGCGACGGGACGAGCCGCTGGCCTAGCCGTCGCGCCTGGTGGCGCTGCTACGCCCCTCCGAGTGTCGCGCCTTTCCCCCCACCCATGGTCGCGACAATCTCACGCGCCGGGTACGGGAATACCTCGCCCCGCGGCCCATTCGCGTGAACGCGTTCACAGCTATGATGGCCGCAGATTACGCTGGGCTGGTCGCGGGCTGTGGACCGTACCACCCTATATCACCTTGATTCTGGCCGGGGTAACGCTCGCGACTCTCGCCATCCTTGATCAACCCTCGACCCCCTCCTGGACACTGTGCAGCAGGCGAGCGAGACCCGACTGTCCCGCCCGCGCAGGCACGCTGGATCGCGGCGCGCGTGCCCGGCGCCGAGCTGGCGTTATAGAGCGCGCCG
>JAAXUL010000352.1 GCA_013336035.1 Chloroflexales bacterium | reverse complement strand
CACCCCAAGAACCCGATCGTCACCTTCGACGTGATCGCCGCCTTCCTGCCCACCGTCGCCGCGCCCATCCAGGCCCTCATCCTCGGCGCGATGGCCGCGATCGTCTTCTTCGCGGTGCGCCACCTGCGCCTGCTGGCCTGGAACATTCGCGAGTATCTCGCCTTCCGCAAGACCAGCGCCTTCGCCCGCCTGCGCCAGAGCAACGCCGAGGTCACCCTGCTCGGCCTGCCCCTGGCCCTGACCATGACCGTCAACATGGCCTTCGCCGCCGGCGCCGTGCTCATCCCCGGCCTCTGGAACGTGGTCGAGTACCTCTTCCCGGTGGCGATGGGCGCGTTCCTCATCCTCGGGATTTGGGATGGCGTGATCATGCTGAACTTCCTGGGGCGGGTGATCGCCCGCGCCGAGTTCGACTGCGCCCACAACAACAGCCTCAGCCAGCTCAAGTCGGCCCTGGCCTTTGCTATGGTCGCCGTGGGCTTCGCCGCCCCCGCCGCGATGAGCACCAACCCGGTCACCACCACCGTCAGCATCGTCGGCGCGCTCTTCTTCGCCACGGTCGCGCTGCTGCTCTTCCTGCTCCAGTTTGTGCTCGGCTTCCGCGCCATGCTCAACCACGGCATCCACGTCGAGCACGCGGTGAGCCTCTGGACGCCGCTGCCCATCCTGACCGTGATCGGCGTGATGGGCATCCGCGTCTCGAAGGGCCTGGCCTTCCTGTTCGAGACGCCGGCAGCGGGGCAGAGCCTGGTGGCCCTGCGCAACACCTCGAGCCCGGCCCTGATGCTGACCTGGACCACGCTCATCCTGGCCGCCCAGCTGATCCTGGGCTTCCTGGGCTACGCGGTGATGAAGCGGGTGGGCTACTTCCAGAGCTATGTGGGTGGAGCGGAGCGCAGCCCGGGCACCTACGCCCTGGTCTGCCCCGGCACCGGCGTGTTCGTCTTCGGGATGTTCTTCCTGCATACGGGCCTGGTGCAGACCGGGCTGCTCGAGCGCTTCTCGCTGCCCTACTTCGTGCTGCTGGCCCTGTTCGTGCCCGCGCAGCTCTACGCCATCGTGACCATGTTCCGCCTCGACGGCAAGCTGCTCTGCCCCGCCAAGCTTGAGGCGACGAGCTCCAGCACCGCCACGGCGTAGCGACCCCTCGTCGCTCTCACCCAGGACGACCGGTACGAACCCCAGCCCGAGCGCTGGGGTTCGGCGATTCACGGGTCTGCCGGAGCTGCGCCTGTCCCTCACGGGCGTCGGGCACCGCTCCTAACGGGTGGCCGGCAGGAGACATCAGGGCACGGGCATCAGTGGGGGTGGCAGCAGCCCCTCCAGCTCGAGCCCGAGCCGGAAGCGGGCCAGCGCCACCAGGAAGGTAACCGCCAGCACCAGACCGATGGTGGCGGGGTGGGCCAGCTGGGCCGGGTGGGTGACTCGCCCGGCCCGCCCGAGCGCCATGGCCGGCAGCAGGGTGAGGACGGCGGCCAGGTTCCCGATCACTCCGACGGTCACCAGCAGGGCCAGGGGCCAGGCCAGGAGCGGCGTGTCGGCGGCCAGGGCGGCGACGATCATCCCGTCGAAGAGCAACACCAGCCCCAGGTCACGCCAGCCGCTGAGCACGCGCAGCTGGTCGTCGACATCGCGCCGTAGAGCGGTGGTGAGCACCAGCAGCACGATCAAGGCGAGCCCGATCCCCGCGCCCATCCCGGTGAGTAGGCGCAGGTCGGTGCGCGGCGGGTAGGCGTGGGGCAGCCCCAGCTCGTCCAGGGTCGAGTTGACGCCGTCGCCGGCCATCAGCAACGCCAGGCCCAGGACGGCGAGCGTGATCGGCCAGGGCGGGAGCCGTCCGGCTCGGCCCCGCCCGCGGGCCAGCACCACCCCGACCGTGACCAGATAGCTCAGGTACATCCCACTATCGCGGGCGCAGAGGGGCAGCTGGACGCCGCCGGTGACGAGGTTGTGGGTCTGGGCGCAGATGCCGTGGAGTGCCAGGAAGAGCTTCTGCTCCAGCGACAGCCCGGGGAGGAGACCCCAGCCCACGATCAGGCCGACGACGAGCCCGAGCAGCGCCGCCGTCCAGCGCCGGTCGGCAGAGGTGAGCACCGGAGCCGGGTGCGGGTCAGAATGGGGGTCGGGCCGCGCGAGAGGGGACACGTAATGCGCCATTGTCGTTCCACAGCGTAGGGGTGAGGCCTTCTGCCTCGCCACACACTATTTTAGGTACATATGAAACAATGGCGGTGAAATACCCCATCGTATTGGTTACATCACCCCAACCGAGGGCGGTACAGAACACACGATGACCCCGCCCCCTGCGGGAGCGAGGTCGTGGACGGGGTTGGGTGGCGCGGCGCGGTCCCTACGGCTGCGGCAGCAAGGCGGCCAGCTGCTGATCAAGCAGCGCGGCGCTCATCGGGCCGTGGTGCACCGCGCGCACCACCCCCTGGCGGTCGACGAAGAAGCTGGAGGGGAGCGTGTTGGCGAGGTAGGCCGCGTGAACCGAACCGTGCGGATCGAGGAGCGCCGGGAAGGTCAGCTGGTGATCCCGCACGAAGGCGGCCACGGCGGCCTGGTCCTCGTCGGCCGTCACGGCCAGGACGGTGAAGCCCTGGTCGTGATAGCGGGCGTAGGCCGCCTGGATGGCCGGCATCTCGGCGCGACAGGGCGGGCACCAGGTGGCCCAGAAGTTGACCAGCACCACCTGCCCGCGCAGGTCGGCGAGGCTGATGGGGGTGCCGTTCGGGGTGGCGAGGGCGATGGCTGGGGCCGAGTGCCCCACCTCGGGGGCGGGCGTGCTGATGGTAGGGGCGCGCCCCTGGGCCATGCCGATGGCCAGGGCGACACCGACGAGCACCACGAGCATGCCCAGAACCCAGGGCCGGCGGAGGAACGAGGCGGCGGGCTGGGGGCCAGTGACCGCGCGGCCCCGCTGCGGGCGAGTGGATGTGCGGCGCGGGGCCGGCTGACCAACAGGGTGCTGCATAGCGTGCATACGGGCTACGTGCTGGCACCTCCAGCATCTGCCCCTTTAGATGTGCCCACCACCGCGCCGGTTACGCGTCGAGCCACCCCGCCACATGGTGCACCACTCACGATGAGGATTCAGCTGGGGCTCGTCAGCATCGGTGCGGCCGGTCGCCTATGACGTGAGCCGACGCAGAGAGAGCCACGCTGAGGCAAAGCGGTTTCCACCGACCTCCGTCGTGCCTTCGTCCAGCCGCTCGAGCTGGAAGCTGTCCTCAAGCAGCGCCAGCAGCGTCGCGCGTGGGATGCTGGCGGGCCCGCTCTCCTCGGGCTGTTCACGTTCGCGCAGGTGGGCGAAGAGCACGTAGCGCCCGTCCGGCCGCACCAGGCGCGCCACCTCTCGGGCATAGCCCTGGAGGTCGGCCCCCTCCAGGCCGTGCATGCAGCCGATGTCGATGGCCAGGTCGTACGGCCCCTCCAGGAAGGGCATGGCCGCGACCGACCCGGTAAAGAGCCGTACCTGTGTACTGAGCCCAGCCGTCTGCACCCGCTCCTGGGCCAGCGCGATGGCCTCGGGGACGAAATCGACTCCATCAACCATCCAGCCGGCCGCGGCGAGGTGGAGCAGGTGCGCCCCACCCCACAGCCCAGATCAAGGGCCTGCCCTGGGGGTAGCGTGGCGGCGAGGGCGACGATCTCCGGCGGCGGCAGCGGCAGATCCCACGGCAGGTCACGCTCCTGGTAGCGGCGCTGCAGGCGCGCGAAGCGGCTTGGCGGTGCCTCGGACATCGGGGGGTCCTTTCTGGGCAGGGGAATGCTCGGCCCGATCCTACCACACTGTGGGCGCTAGAACCTGCCGCTGCGCACGGCAGCGCTGGAGCACAGCATAACTTATAATACTGGTTCGATAATCCGCTAAATAGGCGCTTATAATCTACTATTTTGGTGTCAGCGGGCAACTCATTGTAACCTGACGCCCTCGGGTAACATCAGATACGCAGCGAGCAAGCACGACAGAGCGAAAGGCGATCCCGATGGGCCTGATACAGGAGAAAAACCGCGAGACGGTGCGCGAGGCCTTCGCCACCCTGACGCAGCCGGTCCACCTGCTGCTCTTCACCTCGGCCTCGAGCGGCGAGTACAGCGAGCTCGCCCAGGGGCTCCTGACCGAGGTAGCCGAGCTGCACGAGCTGATCAGCGTGGAGGCGGTAGACCTCGTCACGGGCGCCGCACAGGCGAGCACCTACGGCGTGGACAAGGCGCCGACGATCGTCTTCCTGGCCGGGGCGGAGCGGGCTGACCATGGGCTGCGCTTCGCCGGGCTGCCCAGCGGCTACGAGTTCGCCTCATTGGTCGAGGCCATCCGCCTGGTGGGCGGTGCCACCGAGCTGGCACTGCAGCCGGCGACAGTGGGCTTCCTGGAGACCCTGGCCGCGCCGCTGCGCCTGCAGGTCTTCGTGACCCCGACCTGCCCCTACTGCCCGCCGGCCGTGCTCCTGGCCTACCGCCTGGCCCTGGCCAGCCCCCAGATCCGCGCCGAGGGCGTGGAGGTGAGCGAGTTCCCCGCGCTGGGCGACCGCTTCGCCGTGATGGGCGTGCCCAAGACGGTGATCGACGAGCTGGTCCACGTCGAGGGCGCCACCCCCGAGCCGCTGCTGCTGGAGAAGCTACGCGAGGCCCTGACGGCGGAAGCGGTGCGCTAGAGCCGCCACCCCGTTAACGAAGCTGGCGCGAAGCGCTATCGCCGCGAGGGAGCGCACGCGGCTGCCGCCACGCCACTGCCGGAGGTTGTTGGAATGCCAGGGCCGACGATGAACCTGCGCATCTACGCTGATGAGGCTGCGCTCCTGGCCGGCCTGCAGCGCCGCGACCCCGACGCCTGCACCTGCCTGGTGCAGCGCTTCGCGCCGCAGGTCTACGCCCACGCCCTCCGGCTCACCGGCGCTCCCGACCTGGCCGAGAGCATCCTCCAGACCACCTTCCTCACCGTCTGCGACGCCCTCTCAGGCCTCGACGGGATCAGCAGCCTGAGCACCTGGATCGACCAGATCGCGCTGAACGAGAGCGTGCAGCTGCTGCGCCGGCCCACACCCCAGGTCGCCCGCGATAACTGGGAGGAGGCGCTCCGACCGGACAGGCTGCCACCGCAGCGTGTGGCCTGGGCGCCTGACCCACTGCACACCGCCCTAGAGGCTGAGCTGCGGGCCGAAATTGCCCAGGCCATCGCCGCCCTGCCCGAGTCGCTCCGGCTCGTGGTGCTGCTGCGCGATCTTCAGCAGCGAAGCACCGAGGAGACGGCTGCGCAGCTCGGGCTCTCGGCTGGCGCGGTGAAGGTGCGCCTGCATCGGGCCCGGCTGCGACTGCGCGCGGCCCTGAGCCGCTATCTGGTGTGACCAGCGGAGGCCAACGATGACCGACCATCCCCACCGCCATGATCTCGCGCGCTGCCAGGCTCTGGTGGCGCAGCTGAACGACTACCTCGACGGCGAGTTGCCCGCCGGCCTCTGCGCCGAGCTAGAGACGCACCTGGGGGACTGTCCCGACTGCCGGGTCGTCCTCGATACCATCGGCAAGACCGTGCAGATCGTCCGCACCCTGGACCTGGCCCCGCCCGCGTTGCCGCCCGAGGTCGAGGCCCGGCTGCTCGCCCACCTGGCCTTGCCCCACCACCCAGGCAGCTGACCGGGGAGCCCGCCCGCTCGCGGCCCGCTGGGCAAGCGAGCGCAGCGCGCTCGCCCCATCCACGACGAGCGCCATGCCGGCGCTAACCGGGCCCCTCCCCTCAATCTGCGGCCAGGAGCCCCTCAAGCGCGTCAACCCCACCCTGCGTGTAGGCAAGCCAGGGCAGGGACGGCTGTGGACGCGCCTGCTGAGCCGTGAGATCCGCGCGCCACTGGTCACACAGCTGCTGCACCTGCGCCATCGCGCGTGCTGGATCGGCTGCCTGCACCAGGCGGCGGATCGCGCGCAGGGCGACCAGACGGCCCTCCTGATACTTCGCGCCGCCCGTCGCCTGCCCGGCTTTGTCCAACTGGCACACGTTGGTCCCGCCCGTCGCCGCCAGCAGTGCGTGCTCCGCTGCGGCGATCTGGGTCTCAATCACGGTGAACAGGTCTTCGCTCTGAGTCATAGTTCTATCCGGCGCACGTGTACTGCTCTCCTGCTTCGCTGGAGAGATTCAGGTGACGCTGGCCACGTTCCACGGGCCTGTCACACGCGGAGGGAGGGGCGCAGGGAAAGCTGAGAGCAAAAAAGCTGTAGCTTTAGCCGGCGCGAAGCGCTTAAGCTGAAAGCTACGGCTTTTCAGCTTTCCCTTTCGGCCCTTGGCGCGCCGCACGCCGGGCTTGCGCGCAGTTAGCGACAGCCCAGCGCCTGCATCGCGCCGTGCGTGCTCAGGTGGATGTGCTCGGCCCCCAGCCGCTCGACGAAGTGGGCGCGCTTCAGCCCATCCATCACCGGGCCCTTGATCTCGGCCAGATGCAGCTGCACCCCGCCGTCGCGCAGCTCCTGGATCAGACTCTCCAGGGTATGCAGGGCGCTCGAGTCGATGAAGTTGATCGCCGAGCCGATCAGCACCAGGTGCTGCACCTCCGGCCGCTCAGCCACAATCCGCAGCAACGCCTCCTCCAGATAGCGGGTGTTGGCGAAGTACAGGCTCTCGTCAACCCGCACCGCCGCAACCGTCGGCCAGGTGGTCACCTCGTAGCGCAGCACATTGCGGTAGACCTCGCTCTCGCCCAGGCGGCCGACCACGGCGATGTGCGGCCGGCTGGTGCGCCACAGGTAGAGTAGCAGCGAGGCTCCCACTCCCACGAAGATCCCCGTCTCGATGCCCAACAGCAGCACCGCCCCGAAGGTCACGCCCCAGGTCAGCCCATCGCTGCGGTTGGCCTGCCAGATATGAGCCGGCTCTTTGAAGTCCACCAGCCCGAAGACGGCCACGATCACGGTGGCCGCCAGCACGGCCTGCGGCAGGAAATAGAACAGCGGCGTGAAGAAGAGTAGGATCACGGCGATCGCGCTGGCAGTAACCAGGGAGGCCAGCCCGGTCACGGCGCCGGCCTGGAAGTTGACCACCGAGCGGGCGAAGCCCCCCGTCACCGGGTAGCCGCTGAACAGGCCCGCCGCCAGGTTCGCGGCGCCGAGGGCGATGAGCTCCTGGTCAGGGTCAATGGCCTGGCGCCGCTTGCTGGCCAGGGTCTTGGCCACGGCAATGGACTCGACGACGCTTACCAGCACGATCGCCGCGGCGGCCGGCAGCAGCGCCTCGACATCGGCCATGCTCGCCGCCGGCCAGCTCAGGGGCGAGAGCCCGGGCGGGATAGCGCCTACCACAGCGACCCCGGCCGTCTGGTCGAGCCGGAGCAGCCAGATGAGCACGGTGCCGAGCAGCACCGTGACCAGGGGCGCCCCGCTGACGATCAGGGTCACGGCCAGGGGCTTGAGCCCGGCCCGCTGGAGCAGCGGGCGTAGCCCCTTGCGAAAGAAGAGCAGCAGGGCGATGCTGGCCAGGCCGATCGCGAGCGTGGCCAGGTTCGTCTTACTCAGGCCGGCCGCAGCCTGATACAGCTAGGACTTACGCAGTTGGGGGCACCTGCGGTAGGATGAGGGCATGAATGAACCCAAGATGTGGGATCTCGACTACATCAACTTCCTGCTTGCGACACCGCGCGTGGTGTCGGCTACAGAGGCGGAGCGGGTACAGCCCGAGGAACCACGGCGTGCAGCCCACGATGCCTTCACCCGACTGCTCCA
>JAAXUL010001150.1 GCA_013336035.1 Chloroflexales bacterium | reverse complement strand
CGCCAGCCGCCACCGGCGTGGCCGAATCTGGCGTGCGCATACACGCTACCGGTGCAGGATTTTAGACTGGAAAAATGCCGACTTGACGGCTGTAACTTACACGGCGCAACGCTCATTCCGCTGGCATACCTCGCCGGCGGCGTCAGCGTCGACCTGATGCGGTTGGATCAGGTGGCGCGCCGCGCCCTGCTGCACGCGCTCGCCCTGCTCATCACGCTGGCGGTGCTCATCCTGGGTCAAAAGGGCGGACTGTTCGTGCTCACCTCAGCCTTTGGGCTTGTGGCTCTCGCGCTCTCCCATATCCCACTCTATCGCTTCTTGCAGCGCCGGCTTCTACCGTACCGCCTTGAAGCTCGTCGCGACCGGGCGTTGCGCGACGCGGCCCGCTCGCTCGCGACCTCGCTCGAGTCGTCGGTGCTCGCCGACGCCGTAGCTGACGGGGTGAGCGCGGCGTTCCTGCGCCCGCCGTTGGCGCTCTACCACGCGGCGAACGCCGGAAGCCCGCTGCTGACCCGAGTGCGTGACTACCAATTGGAGGTCCCGCTGACGTTCGACGCGCAACTCCTGGATCGCTGGAAGAGTCAGGGCACCGTGCTGCTCAAGGCGACGCTGCTCCAGCAAGGGCTGGAGCACGACGCGACCGACCCGCAGATGGCGGGGCTGTTCTTCCACCCCACGACGGCACTGTGGGGCCTCATCCGCGATCAGCAGCAGCGCCTGCTCGGCCTGATGCTCCTCGGCCCGCGCGGCGATGACGACCCCTATCAGCCGCAGGATCTGCGGGCGCTTGAGCAACTCCTCGACACGGCGGCGCTGGCCTTCACCAACAGCGCCAGCTACACCGCGCAGGTTGCGGCCCGGACGGAGCTCCGCGAGCTCTACGCACACGCGCAGCAGATCGAGGAGCAGACGGCAGCCGACATCGCGAGCGAAATTCACGACCGGGTGCTCAGCACGCTGCTACGGCTGAACATGGAGCTGCTCAGGCTCACCATGCGGTCGACTCCAGACCCGCTGCTCCAGGAGCAGCTCGCCGATGTGCTGGCTGGTGAGGAGACCATAGGCGAGACCCTGCGGCTGGTGTGCGAGCGGCTCAAGCCGACCGGCTACGATGACCCACTCGGTCTCAGCGCAAGCCTGCGCCAGGAGGCAAAGTGGCTCCGCGCAAACTGGCGTATGCCGGTCGAGGTCCAGGTTGCGCACAGCCCGGTGCCGGTCATCAGGCAGGTTCAGCGAGCCCTGGTCAAGATCGTGCACGAGGCCCTGGTTAATGCGGTGACGCATGGCAAACCCACAGCGCTGCTCGTGCGGCTGGATTTCCCTCGCGATACGGGCAAGCCGCTCGTGTTGACGATCGCCAATGATGGCCCGCGACCCCTACAGCCAATCGAGCCGAAGCGAAGCCACTGGGGCGTACGCAACATGCGAGAGTACGCCGACTCGATCGGCGCAACCATTCGGTGGACACATCCGGAAGCGGGCGGCACCAACGTCATCGTCACGGTTCCCGTGGAATCATTCGGGCGTGCCGCCCGGGCCACGCAGGGTGTGACTGAGCCAGCCTCGTAGGCACAGCGATTGATTACAAGCCGGTTGGCGCGCTCAGGCAGTGCGCGCTGCGGGTGCCGTAGCTCCAAAGGGGAACTTTCAATGACAAAGACCGTGATGCCACCAGCCGTCATCCGCCTCCTGCGCGACTCTGCGGGGGCGCGCAGCGCGGCCTACTTCACCTCGATGGTCGGCGTACTGCTCGCCTGCTTTCGGCTGCCGCGCGATCCCGACAACCCCTTCGAGGAGCACGTCCACCCGCAGGCGTTTCCCGGCGTCGTTGCGATCACCGATCTCTTCACCCGGCTGCGGCCAGAGGATCGCGCGGCCTGGATCCGGCAGCCCACCCGGGCCGATCTCGCAGACCTCGCTCGTGGCACTGTTCTTGGGGCGGGTGCCAGCGCCGCCGTGCTCGGTGTCGGTATAGCAAAGGGATGGATGTCCGCACCGGCGTGGGGCTGGGAGCGCGGCCTTTCCCCTGAGCTGGTACTGGCCTCGACCGGGCTGACCGCAGCGCAGACGGCCGTTCTGGTCTTTAATGAGGAAATGATCTTCCGCGGCTACGGCTTCGACACCTTGCGCGAGGCAGTCGGCCTGCCGGTGGCGGTGGCTATCTCCACAGCACTCTTCGCGCGCTACCACGGGCCGGGCAGCCGGCGGTTCCTCGGGTTGAGTGCCGCCGGGCTGCTACTGACGTTTCTGCGGCTCGGGACGGGCAATCTCTGGCTCGCTGCCGGCTTCCACTATGGGTGGAATATCGCCCAGGTGTCGCTCTTCGGCCCAGCCGACCGGGCGCCATCGCTGCGGCCGCTGCACCTCCACGGCCCTGAGGCGTGGGTCGGCCGGCCCGGCGAGCCCGACCCGGGCCTCCTTCAGATCATCGCCACGGTGCTCATGGCTGCGGCGGGGGGCCTCTGGCTGCGGAGTCGACGTCGCTGGGACAGAGGATAGGCTGGGTGGTTGGCATGGCATGTGCTCGAATCCGTACCGGGTTCGCGATGCCTGTTTCCCAGGTAGATACGGCGATCCAGCGACACACGGAGGGTCAGATGACTCAGCAGCAACCGGTACCGCAACGGGAAATCCGGCGCTTCGACGACGCCCAGTTCGTGCTCGCCCATCTCGCTCTTGCCGCCTGCACCGGCGACGAAGAAGAACATGTTCCCTGTCGCCAGGTTGGTGGCGTTGAGGTACACGCGCGGCCCGTCACGCAATGAACTCAGCGTCTTGCCGCTGAACAGGTCGCGATCGTAGGTGCCTGCGAGCTTGTCGAGCCGGCTCTCGAACGGGTCGAGCAAGCCGCCG
>JAAXUL010000017.1 GCA_013336035.1 Chloroflexales bacterium | reverse complement strand
ACCCTTGAGGTGCTGCAGGTCGACCGGCTCGCCGCAGGGCATTGTCGTGGTCATGATTCTTCCTCCCGCTCAGATCAGGCACCGGCAGACGTACAGCGTGACGTAGCGCCCCTGCACCTCACGGAGCGGCGGGCTCACCACGCCAGCCGCGATCAGGGTGGCCAACATCCCCTCGTTCTCGCTGTAGTCCTTGATGACCACCTCGTCGGCGGCGAGGGACAGCTCGGGCATGTTGACGGTGGCCACCGCCACCGGCTCGCCGTCTGCCACGTCGTAGAGCGGCAGCGCGATGCGGTCGGTGCCGCCGTAGCTTGCGCGCTCGACCCGACACGCCCACCCTCGGAAGGTCACGCGACAAGGGGCCATCTCGTCCTCCGCTGTCCTGTGCGAACAACCACCACGCTCTGAGCACACCCGCCCGCGGGTGTAGGGGCCGGTCACCATGCCCTGGCTTTCCGCGATCTGAATTGGCAGGGCCGTACACGGACGCGGGCAGGGCTGTCCGGCCAGCACGGCTGTTCCCGCGCACCAGCACGCGGCAGCGCCGCCGAACAGGCGGCCTCCGGCGGAGCCGGGCCTGGGCGGCCGCTCGACGCGGTCGCCCGGGCCACTTCCCCCTACTCGACTTGCGCTGTAACCACGACTGCCGCTGATGAGCGCCTTGCCAGGGCCCACGCCCAGAGTGCACCACCCACAACCTTGGCGACGAATTGGCCGAGCACGACAGCCCAGACCAGAGGCAACCCGAAAGCAAGGAGAGGGAATCACAGGCTATCGATCGCCGCGGCGATCAGATTCGACCCATTGATCCGCCAGACTCGGGAGTGCCGCTGGAGGAGCCGGTAGCTTGCCGTGTCCGCGACCCCGGCCAGGATAAAGGCCAGACAGCTCGCCAGGGCGATCCGCCCCGAGCCGCCTAGGATGAGGGAGAGGAGTCCACCGATGACGATGAGGGTGAACATCCGCGGCCAGAGGGCACGGCCCTGCCACTGCTCGTGGAGCTGGTCGCGCGTCGTCAGGTCAAGCCCAATAAAGAGGAAGCTGTTGACCACGGCGACCGCCGAGCCGTACCGCGAGACCAGAAGGTTCGCAACGGCGATCGCAGCCAGGTAGACGAACACCAGAAAGTTATGGGAGCGCACGAAGCACCTCAGAGATGGACTGCTGCTGATACTCCAGGCGGGCCAGGAAGGGGGGTATGTACTTCTCGGGGAATCTGCTGAACTGCGAGCCGTCGAAGCTGTGTGCCCCCATCGCCTCGACGCGCGACAGCCGCCCGAACGTGTTCACCCTGCCGACGTGGGTCCAGAGGCCGCGGGCGCGAGCCATCTTGACCAGCAGTTCGGCGGTGCGGCTCAGCTTCCAGCGGGTCGAGGCGCCAACGAACACGGCAGCGAGCTCGTCCCAGGGCACGGTGTCGGGGGTGGCTCCGTCCTGGAGCACGATGGCCGGCGGCAGGCCCCGGGCGAGGAGCGCCGGGCGCCAGCAGCGCCAGAGCCAGAGCGTGCCCTCCCAGGAGCCGACGATACCATCGGGGGTGCGCTGTACCGCATCAGGGGCCGCGACGAACTTGAGGTGATCACGCGGAGCGCGAGCGATGGCGTCGAGCATGCGCAGGTAGGCGTCGGGATTGACGCCAGCCAGGGCGTCGTTGTCGGCGCCCCAGGGCTGTCCCGCGGCGGCGATGGCGGCGATGCTGTTATAGGAGCGCGGCTGCACCAGACGGCCCAGGGCCGGATGATTCCTGTAGCGAGCCACGGTTGTTGTCGCCCCGCTGACCAGGAGGATCATCGGCGGCTCACCCGCCTGAGCCGCGCCGCTCAGGCACACGCTCGGGCAGGACCACGGCAGGGGTGAGCAGCACGACGCGGTCAAGAACGATCTCGTAGGCCTGGGGGATCTCGTCTGCCGCTCGCCCGGTGCTGGGCCGCAGCTGGCCCTCGACGGAGAGGCGGTCGCCGGCGTGCAGGTGGCGCCCGCAGTAGTCGGCCAGGTCCTCCCAGGCGGTGAGCTGGAACAGGATGTGGGTGCGAACGACCAATGGTGACGCCGTGCGCCAGCGACGCTCGCTCACGAGCTCCAGGGCGGCAACATGGTGGTCGGCGACGTCATAGAGCAGCGGCTCGCGGGCCAGGTGTCCGGTGATCTGCACCCGGTTGAGATCGGCCTGCCACTCGTCAGGCGTGCCGGCAAGGTCCATGGTCTGCCCGACCCGCTGGGCACGCAGACGCTGGAGCAGCTCCGCGGTCCGGGCCTCCAGCGACAAGGTGTGGCGATCATCCCCCGCTTGCCGGCACACGTGGGTGTCGGGGTGACGAGCGCCCAGGCCTCGCTTGATCAGCGCCATCGCGCCCCCTCGCTACCCCAGCTCTTCATCGGCATACCCTGGCTGTGGCGCGGCTGCGGTCGGCGCAGATGCTTCCGGCTCAGGACGTGTGGTGACCTCGACCTCAGTTGCCCCGGTGACAGCTGCGACGGTCGGTGTGACGCGCTCGACCTCGAGGAAGGCAGGCGCCACGACTACGGCTGGCGGGGAGCCGGCAGCCGTAGCTGCCGCCGTGGCTGCCTGCTCCCGCTGCTCGTCAAGGAGCGGGGCGCGGTTGACGAGGACGCGCTGGTACTGGCCGCCGGCGATCACGAAGCACTCGCCGCGCGGCAGCTCCTTCACGTCGTTGGGGTGGATCTTGAGCTCCTCGTCCACAGCGAGGTAGCCGCCGCCGGTGGCATACTCCCGTGCGCCCTGCCCGATGCCCCGCTCGGCGAAGCTGACCCGCCGCTTGAAGGTGAGGCGCTGGCCGGCACGGGGCAGCAGCTCGTCGGGGTCGCCACAGCGGTGCAGGAAGAGCGTCTCGGCCGCGCCGAGGATGCGGTCGAAGCCCTCGCCCATGCCGGCGTAGCTCTGGCCCGTAACGATGATCGAGGCCCCGTGGAAGCGCACCATCTCGAACAGACTGGCCGTGCCGGCCCCGCTGAATGCGATCACCGGGTACTCGTCGATGATCAGCAGCACCCGCTCGTCCTTCGGCTTGCGGCGGGCGGCGTAGTGGGCGAAGTCCTCGATCAGATAGCGGCCGAACGAGGCCGTCTGGTCCTTCAGGGTCAGCCCGTCGAGCAGGATGTAGCCGGCGTCCACGCTGTCGAAGCTCCACGCCCCCGCATCGCCGACGGTCCCATCGAGCCCGCCGCCGAGGGCCTTGAAGAAGGCCCGGTAGCGGTTGTAGGAGGCCGCGGCGTCCCTGGGGCGCAGCCCGTCGATCTCGTCGACCTCGGGCCGGCCCTGGTAGCGCTGGCGCAGCCGGGCCAGCACCATCCCCTCGAGCAGCTCCTGGCTGGAGCGGGGCGGGCCGCCCGGGGCCTCCAGGGTCAGGTTGAGCAGCATCTTGGTCAGGTCGCGGTAGTAGGGTTCCGAGTAATCGACCACTGCGAGGAGCCGGTTGAGCAGGGCCACGCTGTCGCCCTGCCAGCCCTGGAGCGGGCGCTGGGGGAAGGTCCCAATCGCGTTGGCCCCGGCGGCGCGCATCGTGGCGACGAAGCGCTCCTGGAGGGCCTGCTCGCCCTTGCAGTCGACGAAGAAGACCTTCCAGCCGTAGGTCTGCCTCGCCCCGTAGGCCAGACGCAGCACGGTCTCGCTCTTGCCCATGCCGGACGAGCCGATCACCGCGCCGTGGCGGGCCATGCTGTCGACGGGGTAGGTGAAGAAGTCGCCCTTCGCCCACCCGAGGTCGCCTTCGTCCAGCGGGACGCCGAGCACCATCGCCCCGCCCACGCTCACCGGGGCCTTGCCCAGCTTCGCCCGGACGCGCTGCTCGTGCTCGGCGGCGGCCCGTTCCGCCCGCGCGAAACGCTCCCGCTCGAGCTCCTCAGCTGAGTGCACGCGGTTGGCGAGGAGGTTGAGGGCGGCGAAGGGGGCGGTGAGCAGGTTCCAGCGCCACCAGGTCCACAGCGGCGGCCAGCACGCCTGGGCCAGCTGCCCGTAGTTCACCTGGCCCCCTGCGCTCTGCCCGGCCTGGATCGTCTGGTAGCTGGCCGACGTCACTGACCAGAGGGTGAGGCCCAGAGTCTGGTACTCCCGCCAGAACCAGGCAGCAGTACCCAGCGCGACGGCTCCCCCCAGGGCGCACCAGGCCATCCGGCGCCGATCCTTGCCCACCATCCCCGACAGGACGCCGGCGAAGACCAGGGTGATCGGTCCAAGCAGCAGGAGCAGCATCCCGACGGTGATGACCTGCTGCTGCCGGGCGAACTCAGTCTGCATCGAGAGGGGCTGGCGGCCCGGGCTTCCGGCCGACGAGCTGCTCATACTGATTGCTCCCCTGGCTGCGGCGTCCAGAGCACATCCTCGCTAAAGGTCACAGTGGGGAGGGCCTGCTCGCCGGCGCGGCCAGGGGGCGCCAGGGTCACCCGGTCGAGCCGCTGCCAGCGCCGGCGGATGCTGAACGGGTGCACGCGCTCCTCGGTGAGGAAGCGGTAGCGGTCTGTCGCTCCGCTGTGGACGGCGGCGATCACACGGGCAACGGTGAGCAGGCGGGCCTCCGTTGGGACCACCACCAGGATGGTGAAGCGGGCCACCTGATAGCGCGCAGCGAGGCGGGGGTCGCGCCCGTAGGCATCGTAGGCGAGGGCCTTCTTGCGCCACTGCTCGATGCGGGTGGTGCCGCGGTCGATCTCGACGAAGTAGCGCTCGCCGTTCAGGGTGAAGGTGCCGTCGGGGATGATCGGCAGCGGGTGGCCCACGCTGGCGACCGTCACCGAGTCGTAGTCGGTGCAGAGCACGTGGTCGCCGGCCCAGCCGTGGAGCTCACGCCCGCGATAGGCCAGCTCAGCCCGCAGGGCGGCGTAGAAGGCGCCGATGCCCAGGCTGTGCTCCAGGGTCTGGGCGGAGCGGGTCGTGCGCTCATCGAACCAGAGTTCCTCAAAGGGCAGGCCCCGCTGACAGGCCAGCAGGTCGGCGCCGGCCTGGGAGAGGCCCATGCAGTTGGGCAGGCGGCGGAAGCTCAGCGCCGCCCGGTCGGTGGTGCGCTGGAGCGAGCGGAGCAGCCCTCGCTCGGCCATAGCCGCCACGCGCTCGTAGGCCTTCTTCGGGCGGCGGTTGACGAGGCCAGCCTCGCGCGCGGCCCGCTCATGGGGGCGCCAGCGCGCGTGCCAGTGCAGCCACTGGAGGTGCTGGATGGTGAGGTAGCGCACCTGGGCGAGCGAGGCGAGGATGTCGAGGTCGCGCTCGGTGAGGCAGAATGGCCGTATGCTCACGACGCCTCCACACTGGCTGGCTCGGCGCGCGGATCAACGGCGGCCCCGGTCAGGCAGAGCGGGTCACGGAGTGCGGCGAACAGGGCCTCGCTCGCCCGGGCGCCCACGGAGACCGGCGGCGGGATGTCAGTTGGCCGCGCGCGGCCGCTGATCACGCTGGCGATGGGCACGCCCCGCCAGCCGGCGGCCTGGAGCGCGCTGGCTGGCGCCGGCCCCTCGCTCACGACGGCGAGCTGGGCGCCGACGGTGATGGGCCGCGGCTTCGCCTGGAGCCGGGACCAGGTGGTGACGAGGCGCCCCTCGGACCACTGGGAGAGAAAGGCCGCGTCGAGCAGCCTGGCTTCGGCGCGATGTGGGACGGCGATGAGCTGACGGCGCTCGCTCGCGCGGGAGGTGAGGCGGATCACCGGGATGAGAGCGACGCCCGGCAGCGTGGTGCTGACGAGCTGCGCGAAGAGCGTCCGATGACACAGCCGATCGCAGCTGTCCGGGCGGCAGCTGGGGCAGCCCGCGAGGGCGAGATAGTGCCGGGTCTGTCCCTCGCGGCGGACGATGATCGTCGTCAGCGGCTGGAAGAGCAGGTGCAGGGTGAGCCCCTGCTGCCATCGGTCGAGGTTGGGCGCCGCTGGCTCCCCCTCGACACGCCAGAGTAGCTGCGGCATAGCGTGCCCCCTTACTCCTGGCAGTCCACGCTGGTCTGCCCCCAGCGGCTGACGTACCAGCGCTCGCCGCGGCTGACCAGCTCGGCGCGGTAGCACCAGCGCTTCTGGTCGAACTGCCAGATGCTGCGGCCCACCCCATCGCTCACTGGCTCAACGGTCACATCCTGGAGGGCGCCGGTCGGGCTGGCTGGGCTGGTGAGGTAGTCCTGCATCCGGCTCACGGCCTCGCGGGCGAACTGCTCGCGCTGGGGCAGCTCCGGGTCGGCCAGAGCAACGGCCGCATCCGCGTCGCCCGCACGCACTGCCGTTACCCAGGCCTGGTGCGCCACGTCGGCGCTCTGAGTCGGGACAGGGTTGTCCCCCGACGCCACGCCGCAGCTGGCCACGACGACGGCGAGGGCAAGCACGAGCAGGGCGAGCAGGGGCGCGGTCATCCAGGTGGGGCGCTGGGCGATGATGGCGACGCGGGCGGGCTGATAGCGATGACGCATGACGGTCTCCTTGGGCAAGCCTATGAGTTGAGGAAGGCGCTGGCCTCCAGGGCGTGGCACTCGACGTTGATCTCGTATACGTCCTTGCGGATGACCCCGAGGCACTGGCCGGGCTCGGCGTCGATGATGAACTGCTGGTGGCGCGGGGTGATCACGCTCATCGCCCGCGCCACGTCCTGGGCCTCCACGTCCTGCATGTGGAAGAAGAAGTGGGCCGCCGCATTGGCGTGTAGCTGCCGCCCCGCCGGGGTGTCCAGAAACGGCCGCATCGTCTGGTCGACCAGCACCATGCCCAGGCGATACTTGCGCGCCGTTTTGGCCATCACCCAGGCGGTATTGGCCACCGCCTCCACCTGGCTGGCATAGCCGAACTCGTCGATCTGGAGGAAGATGTCGTGGCTGATGCGGCGGGTGGTGATGTAGCGCCAGGCCTTGCCCATCGCCTGGACGTAGAACAGCGGGAGCAGCAGCTCCGGCACCGTCTTGAAGTCGTAGTAGACGATGCGGTCCTCGAAGCGCCAGTCGATGGTGGTCTGGCCGTCGAAGGCCGCACCGTCGGGGGTCTTCTCTGTCGTGTCGGTGAGGCTGCCGTAGATGAAGTAGCGCAGCCGGGTGGCGAACATCACGGCGATGGGGTCGTGCATCTCCTCGAGCACGGCGATGAGGTCGGTGAGGGTCGGCGTGCCCCAGGCCGGCGTTTCGGGTGCGACGCGATACTTCTGGTAGAGCCGCTTCACGGCAAGCGAGAGCACGCCGCGCTGGCCGGTCTCCAGCTTGAGCGGGATGAAGCGCTTCTTGCCGTCCACGCTCTCGCCGGGCTCGCCGAGCAGCATGACGATCTGGCCGACCGAATGCAGGATCTGGTTGTTGAGCCAGCCGCCCTCAGTCTCCCAGCCGAAGACGATGTCGAGGGGGTTGATGGTATGCTCCAGACCGACCTTGAAGCAGGTGCAGTCCTGGATGGCCCGCTCCACACGCAGCCCGTTGGAGAAGGCGTCGATGCCAATCACCTGCATATCGCCCAGGCTCGCCGCCCGCTCGGCGAGGAAATTTAAAAGGACCGTCTTGCCGTGGCCCGACATTCCCGCGATGATCATGTGGGCGGCCTGGTTGCGCTCGAAGAGGTTGATGAAGATCGGGAAGCGCCCATTGCGGTCCACGCCGACGAAGACCCCTTTGGTCTGGTTGGGGCGGTGGAAACCGACCATGCCGGCGGCGCAGCCGATCACCTTGGAGAGCTGGGTGCGCGGCTTCCAGGGGGCCTCGAGGCGCTTGCGGGGCAGGGTCGAGAAGAGCTTGAGCGCGGCGCTCTGGGCGCCGCTGGGCCGCAGCAGCTTGAGCCGGGGGCCGAAGAGGTCGCGCACGGTGACCACGTTGGCCTCCAGCTCCTCGCGGGTCTTGCCGCGCACGAGGATGGCGACCTGGATGGCGTGCAGGGTCTGGCCCTTGAGCTGGCCAAGCACCTCGCGGGCGTCCTCGACGACCTGCTCGCCGCGGATATCGACCAGGTTGTGGTCGCGGGCGACGAGCTTGGCGGCGTTGTAGGCCATCTCGGCCACGCGCTGGGACTTGTTGCGGTTGAGGGTGACGACATCGACGGCGATGGTGATGTCGAGGTTGAGGGCGATCAGCTCGTGGAAGAGGGTGGCGTTCCACTCGCCGGCGAAGTCGTAGCTGGTGAGCACGGCGAGGAAGGGCTGCTCCGGCTCCTCGGGCGCGAGGTAGGCGAGGTGCTCGCGGTAGGGGCCGGCGATCACCGGCGGCAGGTAGTCGATGCGCCGCACCGGGCGGCGGGTGGCCGCCGCAAGCGGCACGCGGATCGCCATCTCCGAGACGTCGGCGGGCTCCCAGGTGAGCAGGATGTACTGGACGGCGCGCAGGACGCGGCGCTCCATCACCTCGTACATACGCACCGCCTCGCGGGCCCAGGGGATGCGCCAGAAGACGAGGTCGACCGCGGCGACGAACGCCTCCCACTGCTCGGCGGTGGCGCTCCCGTCAAGGGAGGCCGGGAGGTCGGGGCGGATCGCACCCAGCTCGGCCGCCAGCTCGCCCCGCTCGCGCTCGCCGAGGGCGTGGAGGGCCGCGGCGAGGTTGACCGCGTCGTGGTCGAGGCACCAGGCGTCGATGGCCTCCCGCAGGGTGCGGGTCCGGACGTAGAGGCTCTCGATGCGGTGGATGCTCTCGCGCACGGCGGCGACGGGCTCGTGCATCGGGAAGGCCGTGGAGTGGGCGATCAGCCGCATCGGGAAGTCGCGGGCGGTGAAGAAGGCGCCCAGCCGTTCCTCGAAGCGGTCGAGGTCGCCGACCAGGTCGATCGGCAGGCTGGCGATGTCGAAGAGGTACATAGATGAGGAGCCTTAATCAGTCACGAGGCCGGCAGTAGCGTGAGCCTGCGCCGCCTCCGGATCGTCAGTTGTGGCCGCCGGTAGCACCGGGCCGCCGGGATGGGGCGAGAGACGCGGGGCCACCACAGCGGCACGCCGCACCAGTTCGATCGGCCCGCTGGCCGCGATCACCTTGTCCTCGTCAGGGGCGGGGATGGCGCCGGGCAGGTCTTCGGGCACGACGCGGTTGCCGTGGACGCGCAGGCGGAACAGGCCGCGGGCAGTCCAGAGGGCGTGCTCGTAGAGCGGCAGGCCGTGGAGCTCCAGGGTGACGGCGTAGCCGGCGACGGCGGCGGCGAGACAGAGTGGGACGCGGGTGAGCAGCGGCCAGCTGCTGGAGATCATGAAGATGGGCATAAAGGCGACGATCACCGCCACGATGCTCTCGAAGGTGAGGAAGGTGGCGATCTTCTCCTTCTTGCGGCTGGTCAGCTCCTCGATGATGCGGGCCGGCATCGTAAGCCTCCTTGCCCGCGGGGCGTTCACGGACGCCCCGCGGGCGTGGTCGGAGTACACGGCGGCGAGCGGGACGGTGCGCGGGGCTTAGGGCGCGCCGCCGCCCAGCGAGATGAAGGCGGTGATCAGGGCGGGGGCGAGGCCGAGGACGATGGCGCCGACCAGGATGCGCTGGATCCAGCCGCGCGCCGACTGCATCCAGTCGGGCATGATCCCCGAGAGGGAGTTCATGATGAACCAGACGGCCACCCCGAACCCGGCCACGATCGGGCCGAGGGTCAGCATCTGGGTGCGCCACTGGGTGAAGAGCTGAATGATTGGCTCCACGGAGCCTCCTTCGTGAACACGGGTACGGGTATGGGGCGGATGTGCCGACAGCGCGAGCGGGTGGGTGGGTCTGGGGGCCAGCCAGGGATGGGCCAGGTCACCTCCTCTTGGGCCTATCAATGCGGTATGACGGCGTCACGATCGGTGAGCGCAGTGATGCGTTGGGCTGGAGGTCACCTCCTTGTGGTCAGCGGAAACAGCGGCACGGCGGAAGATCGAGCTGGCAGTTGGTGGCCACGCAGGCGAGGCCGGACATCACCTCCTCACGGCGAGCTCGTAGCGGAAGGGGCCGACCTGAAGCACCCCGCTCTCCAGGGGGAGGTCGAGGGTGAGCGTGCGCCGTTCGCCGGGGGCGAGGGGCTGCTGCAGCGTGGGAGCAGCCAGCTCCCGGCGGGCCGTCTGGGTCTGGAAGCCGAGGTCCGCCGGCACGACCACGAGCGGCGTCGTGGCCGCGTTGTGGAGGGTCAGGCGCACTGCCATCGTCTGCTGGGACGGGGTGACAGTGAGGTCGCCCACCCGCAGGGCCGCGCGGAGCACGGTGTCGCGGGTGGGCGGCGGCTCCAGGGTGACGCGGTAGCGGACGACCTGGTCCGCCCCCGTCACCTGCCACAGCGCATCGAAGCGCTCGGTCTGGTCGGCGATGAGGTAGTCGAAGCGGAGGCTCGTGCCGGTGCGCTCGGTCTCGCTCGGCAGGGCGGTGCTGCCGTCGGCGAGCAGCACGGTGGGCGCGAGCGCCACCCAGTCGCGGCCCTGGTCAGCGTCTTCGACGGTGACCGAGAGGATGAGCCGCCCCTCCGGCAGGGTGGGGTCGTCGCCCTGCCCGCGCGTGCTCACCGACCTGACGATGAAGCCGGCCGGGGCCGGCGCACCGGGGGCAAGGCTCGGCGGGGCCTCGAGGGTCTGAAGACGACCGAAGCGCGGGGCGCTATCTGTGCCGCTGGCGCAGGGGCGGACGACCAGGTCGGGGTCGGCCGGCGGCTCGGCGCTGACGACAAACACGCGGGTCGGGAGCCCGTGAGCCGCCTCCAGGCGCAGCATGCTCAGCGCTGCCAGCCGGTCTGTCGGGATGCACAGCTCGACCGGCCGAAACGACCCGGCGAGCCAGCAGGCGCTGCTCGCTTCCGCCCCTACGCAGCTCGTTGGCCAGCGCGTCTCGGCCTGCTGCACCGCGAGGGTCCAGTCCTCAGCGCCGACGGCGACGACGGGCCAGGGGGCGAGGGCCTCGCCATTGCCGGTCGGGGCGCCGCTTGCGACCGGCGTCTGGCCGGGCTGCTGGAGCAGGAAGAGCAGGGCGGGGATGGCGAGGAGCGCCAGCACCGCGAAGACCACGTTGAGGATCAGCCCACGCCGGGCGACCCGCCGGCCGCCGGCGAGCTGGTAGTCGGTCTCGCTGGGCGGGGCCTGCTCGATCTCGGTGAGATCAAGGGCCAGCCACTTCACCGCGTCCGGCTTGCCGCGGGGGACGAGGCCGCGCCGGTCGTCGCGGTGCAGGCCGCGGGCCTCCTCGTGAAGGTGGCTGAGCGCCCGGCGCGCCACCTCGTCCGGGTCGGCGCGCTTCACCGTGCCGCCGCGCACCTGGGCCTCGGCGTCGAGCTGGCGCTGGATCTGCTGGCGATCCTGCTCGTAGATCGCGTCGAACAGCTCGCGCTTGTCGGCGGGGAGGGCCGCCAGACGGCGGCGGGCGGCCTCGGCCCGCTCCTGGATCGGGCTGAGGCCCTCGAAGGGGTCAAGCCCGCTCTGGACCTCGGCCGCGGCGGCGAGCAGGGTCTGCTGGGCCTCGAGGTAGGCCAGCCAGGCGCGGTAGGACACGAGCACGTCCTGGCGGTAGCGGGCCTCCTCGCGCTGGTCGATGCTGCTCATCACTTCCCCTCCGGGATGGTCACGATCAGGCTGGACTGCTCGGCCGCGAGGAGCAGCTCGACGCCCCAGGCCGGTATGCGGACGAGGAGCGCGTCACCGGGGCGCACATCCCGGCTGAGGGCGACGGCGCCCTGGGCGCTGGTGAGGCCCTCGGCGAGCACGTCGCCGAAGACGTTGACGAGCTGGACGCGCACGCCCGGGATGGGGTGGCGCAGGTCGGGGGTGGGGGTGGCGAAGCCGAGGGTGCCGCCTCCCATAGGCGGCCGGTCCGTGGCGGCCACGGTGACCGTCAGCGCAAATGGTACGCGGGCTACCGGCGGCGACGGCGGGGGCGGCAGCGCCGGGTCGAGGGCAGTCACCACGACCTGGCGCGTGAGAGCTGGCACAGCTCCAGCCGCCCCGGCAGCGCTCGTCGTGGTCGGGGCGCCAGGCTGAGCGGCGCCTCCCGGCGGTTGGGCGCTGGACGTTGCGGTGCTGCTGCTCAGGCCCGGGGCGGCGCCCGTCGCCGCCTCGGTGGCGCGCTGGAGGTCGGACGCCTGGACCCAGCCGGGGAGGATGCTGGCGCTGGTCTCCACGCTGACCCAGAGCCCGCTGACGGGGCCGCGGAGGGCGACGCGAGTCTCCGGGGCGAGCGTGGCCAGGGCGGCGGCCCGCTCGCTCGGCTCGCGGCGCAGCACGGTCTTCGTGACGATGATCGCCGGGCCTGCGGCGATGCTCTCCGGCGTGGTCACACCCGTGCCAGCCGCTCCGCTGCCCCCGCTCGTCGCGGCAGCTGCCGCAGCTGGCGTTGGCGTCGGGCTCGGGACGTTGGCCTGCTGGCGGATGGTCGCCTCGAGCTTGCGGGCCAGCTCACCGGCCAGCGGCGCGACGGCGAAGCGGTAGCCGGCCTTCGTCGCGTGGAGATGCAGGGGCAGGCCGCCGTTGCGCGGGGCGATGCGCAGGCCGAGGAGGCCGTCGGCCGGCGCCGTCCAGGCGAGCGCGGAGAGCTGCCCGCCCGGTGCGTAGTCGTCGTTACCCGCGGCTACGGCGGTCGTCGAGCCCCAGAACAGCTCGACCACCGTGTCCACGCCCGGGTCGAGGTCGAAGGTCGTGATGAGGTAGCGCACGCCGGCCTTGACCGGGACGAGCAGATAGTCGTGGTCGCCGCCGGGGCAAGCGTTGGGCCGCGGGTCGGGGCAGACCAGGGACAGGTCGTAGACGACGCCGACGGCGATTGTCGCGGCGGTCTCGAAGGACCAGTTGTTCTCCAGCCCATCCGGCGTGGCCTGGTCGTCTGTCGCAGCTGCCGCCTGGCTCGGTGGGATGATCTCCCGACGTACCTCGACGCGGTACTGCTCGCCGGCCGCGGGCCGCGGGTCACGGTTTTCGACGCGCAGGATGACTGGGCCGGCTACGCTGGGGGCAAGGGTCAGGGAGAAGGTGCCACTGGCGACTAGCGTCTCACCCTGACGCGCTGAGAGGACAAGCTCTAGCCCTGCGGTTGCCCGGGCCGTAATCACCGTTTGGATGGACGCCTCCTGGGGCAGGTCGAGGCGGTAGAAGTCCTGATCGGCCTCGGGCACGATGGTGAAGGGGCCGCTCACGGTGTCGAGCGGGAGGGCGCAGGCCCGCGCCGGCGTGTCGTTGGGCTCGCAGACATCGGGCTCCGCGGGAGCTCGTTCAGACGAGGAGGCGGAAGCGCCATGACCGCCAGAGCTGGTCGGCGTGAGCGAAGGAGCAGCCGACGGCTCCGGCTGCGCCACCGTGGTGGCCAGGGGCGTGACCACCACAGGCTCGCCGAGGATGGGCGTCGCCTCGAGCTGGGCGCGGGCGAGCGGCGGGGCGAGCGGGACGAGTAGGGCGGCGCCACACACGGCGAGCAGGATCACAAGCGGAAGCGGTTTCATTGCAGGCGCCCTGTCAGTGCTGAGCGCGCAGGGGCCACGTCAGCGGCGGCGGACTCAACCCAGCGCGTCTCGGGTCGGCCGGTGAGTGGATGCGCGGGGTGCTGGAAGGCGTGGCGGAAGCCGGAGGCGGTCCGGATCGAACCGACATACTGCCAGTCAGCGCCCGTGGCCGGGTTCGGCAGAGAGCCAACCTGTGCCGTAGCGTACGCGGCGTGAAGATGCGTCGGCGGCAGCGGCGTAAGCGGGACGCCCCCAACCTGCGGGCCGGCGACACCAGGGCTGGTGGCGTTAGAGGGAGCGCCGGAAGCCCCGGTAGGGCTGGGAGCACCAGGAGTCCCGGTAGGTCCAGGAATGCCAGCGGCCCCAGTAGGGCCAGCAGCCCCAGCAGCCCCAGCAGCCCCAGCAGCGCCGGCAGAACCCGGAGCCCCAGGTACACCAGCGATACCTGCGGCGCCTGAAGTGTCGGCAGGGCTGGGAGCCCCAGTAGGGCCGGCAGACCCAGGAGCCCCGGCAGAACCGAGAGCCCCAGCAGGGCCAGCAGACCCAGGAGCCCCGGCAGCGCCAGGTGCGCCGGCGGCACCAGCAGCCCCGGCAGAACCAGAAGCGCCAGGTACCCCGCCGACGCCGGCAGAGCCAGGAGTGCCAGTGGCACCAGGAGCGCCGGGAGTGCCAGGTATCCCGCCAGCGCCAGCAGCGCCGGCCGGACCGAGAGCCCCAGGGGTGCCAGCCAGGCCAGCAGCGCCAGTCGAACCGGAGCCCGCGCTCCCCGATGAGCCACTGCTTCCCCTCATACGCGATGGAGCCGCCATCGCTCCGCTGCCCCCGAGCGGCCCCGAGCCACCGCGTGATGAGCCGGCGGCCGGTGTCGTGCCGTATCCAGCGGCGTCACGCTCCATCTGGAGGCGCGAGGAGCGCCAGTTGTGGCGGCTGCGCTCGCCCGCGTAGAGCCCCTCGTAGACGGCCCCCTCGGTGTCGAGCCAGCCCATCGCGGCCGCCACCTCGCCGACTGCCCCGGCGCCAGGCAGCCGGCCCACCATGGCACTGCTCGCGTACGCCGCGCGCTGGAGCAGGGGCGCGTCCTTCGCCTGGGTGAAGGCGGTGCTACCCGCCGCGGCCAGGCTCAGGTAGGCCGCCCCGCCCGTTGCCGCTCCGGCTACTGCCCCGGTCACCACTGTGGTGGTCAGCTGGGCCGCCGTCTGGAGCGGCTGGGTGAAGGACATGCCGGTGATGCTGAGTGCGGTCTGCTCGACCGTGCCGATGCTCTTCCAGAGCGTGGTCAGCGCGAGGATGCAGAGGTAGCCCATCAGGAACAGGCCGCCGAAGGCCATGCCCGTGTAGGCCCCGGCGTTGCCCAGCTGAGCCGCCGCGACCAGGGCGGCGCTCAAGACCCCCATCACCAGGCTCGCCATCCACGAGACGATCAGCACGGAGGCCGCCCGGCGCAGCACCGTCGAGACCGGCGAGGCGGTCTGCTGGAACCAGACGAAGATCAGCCCGATCGGCAGCGACAGCCAGAGCACGGCCATGCTCAGCGAGAAGACCAGGTGGATCAGGCTCTCCAGCACCGCCAGAAACGAGGGGATGATGCCCTGGAGCAGGCGGTTCATGCCGCGCTGCATGCCCTCGACCCAGCCCCGGCGCTCGACCGCACTATCCAGGTCGCCAACGTAGCCGTCGTAGGCGTAGGCTGGCGGCTCGTTGTAGAAGCCGTCGGGGATGTCCCGGCTCGGCCCGCGGGCGTCGGGGCAGTGGATGTCGCCCGCGTCGGCGTACATGAGCGCCGCCGCCAGGGCGTCCATTGCGATGCCTGTGGTGGTGGTGCGGGCCAGGGTGCTGCCGCAGGGGTTGGCCGGGTAGATCGCCACCGGGGTGGGCATGTCCGAGCCGGGCGAGCCGAAGATCGCCCCCGGGGTCGCCTGGCTCATCCGCGCGAAGAGCTGCGCGCTCACATCGCTGCGCACCTGCTCGGCCTGGCCGATCAGCTGGCCCGCCACGGTGAGCACCACCGGGGTCAGCACGGCCCAGATGATGACGTGGCGCAAGTTGATGAATCCGGTCTCGCCCGTGATCGGCACCAGCATAAAGAGGATGGCGGCGGTCATCAGGGCGGCGGTGGCGACCGGGATGTAGACCGGCTGGACGAACGCGGTCAGCCACTGGTAGGCCCCCGAGAAGGCCACGGTAACCAGCCAGGCCCGCAGCTGGTCGAGCTGGTAGGCCAGCACGAGTAGCCAGCGATTGACGTTCCAGGCGATCGAGGCGACCAGGTAATAGAAGCTGTACTCGGCGTTGTCCATACAGGCGCCCATATCGAGCGGCCCGCAGGCCGCCCAGGCCGGGCGCGGGAACGCGGCGATGATGCCGAGGGCGGCAAGGAAGAGGAGCGCGGCGGCGACCCGGAGCCGCCAGGAGTAGGTGTGGCGCGTCATCGGGCGTCCCTCCGGCGCTGGACGAGCAGCATCACCCCGGCGGCGACCGCGATGAGCAGCACGGTCACGAGCGGAACCCAACTGTCACGTCGTTCTGCGGGCGGTGTCGGCTGGCCGATAGCGACGACACCCGTGCTGGCACCGGCTGCCGGCAATGGGGCCGGGGTGGCGATCGCGGCGGTCGGGAGCGGCGCGCGCTCCACCAGGGGGCCACCCTCCTCCAGACTGAGCATCGTCGCCGGGTCGGGCAGCACCAGCCCGTCGCGCTCAACCCGCAGGGTGAGGCGAGGCAAGCCGTCGGCCTGGCCGAGGTCGAGGCGCACGCCTGCCGCGTCGTCGCCCAGCTGATAGAGCCGCGGCCCGCCACGCGCCTGCCCCTCCACCGCGACCCGGACGACGGCGGGCAGCGCGGCAAAGCTCGCGGCCCCGTCGGCGTCACTCACCATGCGGGTAAGCTCGTGGCCATCCTCGTCCCGAACGATGATGGTGATCCCCGCCAGCCCCCGGCCACGCACATCATGGATGGTGACAGCGAGCGTGTACACCTGCGCCGCGCTCGGCGCAGGCGGGAGGGCTCCGCCATCGCCAAGCAGCAGGACCAGAAGGGTGAGGGCGAACCGCATCACAAGGAGGGTGTGCATAGGTGCCTTTGCTCAGCGCGCGGTGCGGAAGCCGCGGATGCGCGGCTGGTAGTAGGCCGACGCGAAGACGTTGTAGTCCACCCGCACGCCCAGCTCCGGGCTGGCGGCGTGGATGAGATCCCAGGCCCCGTCGCCGTTGACATCGGCGAGCAGGCCAACGTGGTCGATACGGCTGGTGCCGGCGATCGAGAAGAAGATCAGGTCGCCGGGCCGCAGCGCGCCCGGCGCGACCGGCTGCATTCCGGCGAACTGAGCGCGCGAGCCGTTGGGGATGCCGAGGCCGATCTGGGCATAGCTCCAGGTGCAGAGCCCGCTGCAGTCGAAGGTGCTCGGCCCCTTCGAGCCCCAGACGTAGCGCTTGCCAACCTGGGCGAGGGCGACCTGGATCAGGCGGTCGGCACCCGGCGGTGGGGGTGGCCCGCCGACGAGGATCGGCTCGCCCCAGGCCCCTGCATTGCCCCAATCGGTGAGGGCGCCGGGGTCGCCGCAGGGCGCGCCGCCGGGGGGCACCCAGGTGGTCGCCGTCCACTGCACGGTGATCAGCTGCGGATCGCGGTCCTGGAGCAGCGGGTTCCCCGCGGGCGTCGGCGAGGGAACGATGGTCGGCGTAGCTGGGAGCGCCGTGACCGCGGGGTCGGGGGTGGTCGTCGGGAAGCGGTACGAAGCCGCCGGGTTGCCGACGAAGATGATGTCCACGGTCTCGGGCTGGCCGACGGGGGCGAGCACCGGCACACGCACCTCGCTCACGCCGGGCGGGATAGCGAGCGGCAACTCGGGGCTGCCCGCGATCTCGCGGGCCGTCTTGGAGTAGGCCCAGGTCGCGTCGGAGACGACGGCGCCGCCCGGCGTCTTGACGGCCCGCAGGCGCACCCGGTCGGTGTAATTGATCGGGATGGCCACCGTCGCCCGGTTGACCCAGACGAGGTCGATGAAGTACAGCTGGCGCGTACCGTCGGGGATGCCCGTGCGTCCCGTGACGATCGAGCCGGGCGAAGCGCTGACGGTGACGTGGAGCGGGCCGACCTCGACGCGCTGGCCGAGGGTATAGTTCCCACCCACGCGAGCGTAGGGCGTCGGGGAGGGGAAGGGTGGCCCACCGGCGTCCGGGTACTCCTGCTCCCACTGCGCGTAATAGAGCGTCTCCTCCCAGTCGCCGCCCTCGGAGATCGGGCGGGTGTGGTGGATGATCTCCTTGACCGGCCCGGCCGTGCCCCAGGGGCGCGGGGTCGGGGAGGGGCAGGCCCAGCGCGGCGCCCCGCTGGTCTCCAACACACCGGCGACGCCGCAGGCCAGCGTGAACAGGGCGACGAGGACGATGGCGGGGAATACAAGAAACTTGGGCATGGCTACCTCCCCGCCCTGGGCAGCACGGTGGTGAGGTCGAACGAGCGCACCTCGACCGCGTTGCCGCCCTCGATCCACGCCACCCACGCGGTCCGAGCGTTCTTCGACTGAGCAGTTACGGTGTTGCTCGCCGCCCGGGCGCCGAGGATGAGCGGCACGCGCTGACCGGGCGTGGCATCCTCCCAGCGGCCGCTCTCAGGGGTGGACCAGCGCAGGAAGTGGGTGTTTGGCTCCTGGTTGTTCCACCCACCCTCGATACAGCAGGTGTAGATGGCGACCAGGCGGTTGCCCACCGGGTCGTAGGCGGGCGCCGTGAACGCGATGCGCTCAGCGCTCGCGAGCGGGGCGACCACCAGCTCGGGCGCGAGCCAGCTCTGGCCGCCATCTTGCGAGGTGAGGGCGTAGCCGCTCCACCGGCTGGCGTCAGAGAACAGCAGCGTGATGCTGTCGGCAGTGGCGCCGGCGGGGCGATACACGACGGCCCGCGCGTGCCAGAGGCGCGGCCCCTCCTCGAACCCAGGGATGTCGAGGTCACGGGCAGCGAGCTGCCAGGGAGCCCCGGCGCCGAGCGTCGTGGCGAAGAGCAGGGCGCGCGGCGGGACGGCCATGGCCCCGTTCGGCCCGGTGAGGAACGCGACCGTCGCCCGGGTCGCCCCGCCGTCGTCGGCGAGGGCGATGGCGCCCTCGGTGAAGTACCAGATCACGCCGGGGAGCCGCTCGAGCGACCAGGCGCCATCGGGGCTGCGCAGCGCAATGGCCGGCTGGACCCGATTCGGCCCATCGTGGCACCCAAGACCGACGACCAGCCAGCCATCGAGGGTCGCCGCCGCGTCGATCACCTGGCGGCAGTCGTCGCCGATCGGTCGCGGCGGGCCCCAGCTCATGCCGTGGTCGTGGCTCTCGGCCACCCACACCCGGGCTGGCGGGTCGTTGTCACGGAAGTCAGGGTCGCTCATACCCCAGAGCGCGAAGACCGTGCCGTCGCCCGCGATCGCCACCTGCACGGTGCGGGTGTAGCGCCCCAGCCCCGCGGCGCCGATATCGACCTGGTGGGCCGGGGTCCAGGTGCGTGTGGTGGGGTTGAGCACGCTGACATAGGCGCGCTCGGGGTTGTCGTTGCCCGACCAGACCGCCGCCGCGACGGCAGCCCAGTCCTCGGTGGGGTGGGCGGCGACGTCGATGTTGAGCACCACCTCGGGGAGCTGGAGGGTGTTCTTCTGCCCGCTGCTGCCGCCGGCGCGGGTGTCGGCCATGGTCGGGTAGGGCGGCGGAGGCGGCACCGGCGTCGGCCAGGGGGCGAGCACCTCGCCCGGGGCCGGCGGGCAGCGCGGGTAGGGGGTGGTTGTCGGCAGGCGCGTGGGCGAGGGTACGCCGGTCGGCCAGCGGAACCCGACGGGCGTCGGCGTCAACGGCACGGGCGGCGTGATGGTCACCGGCGGGGGCGTGGGGTAGGCCGGTCGGTTGGGCCAGCATCCCCCCGCCTGTGCGGTGCGCTGCACGTCGGGGTAGGTCACGACGGCCCCGCACCCGGTGAGCCAGGCTGAGACCACCAGCAGGATCGTGATCCGCCCGATACACGTTGGTGAAGCTGCCATGCTCGGCCCCAAGCTGGAAGAGGAGGGTTCCTGGTGGGAGTGTAGGGGTGTGCATGGCGCAGCGGAACTGGACAAAATCCCGGTCAAATTCTGGGACACGCCACCGGACATATCCCAGGACACGTGGTTGGGAGGCTGTGCATGCCATGTGCGTGGGTGGGGTCAGGTCGTAGCGGGCGGGGCCTCGCTCGCCCCCCGCGCGAGGAGCTCCTCGACCCAGCTGCGGGTTGCCTCGCGCCCTTGCTTGCCCGTGGTGGCGTAGATCCGCGACCAGTACTTGTCGATCGTCCCGACCGTCACGCCAAGATACTCACACAGCTCCTCACGCTGCCAGCCCAGATAGTCGAGGACGGCGATGCGCGCCTCGCAGCGGCGAATGCGCCCCTCGCGGCTGATGAGGACAGTGGCTGCATCGATGGAAATCTGAGGTGTCCCATGCAGGCCGATGCACTGGGCCAGAATGCGTGTCATCTTCGGTGCTCCGCTCGATGATGCTGCGAACCAGGGTCGCCATCATAGCGAGCGGGGCCGCCCGTGTGAAGAGGTGAAAAGACCTCAAGAACATCCGTTCAAGGTACTACGACTGCGATTGAGGCCAATTGACCTGATGCGACCGCCCAGCACGGCTGTCTCTACGTGACTGGCAATGATCTGCACGGTCTTCGGTATCCTGTGCTCGGCATCCAGGGAGGAGTGGTATGAGCGCCGCTATCCGTGTTGTTGTCGCCGACGATCACCCGGTATTGATCGAGGGGATCAAGAACGTCCTGGCCGCGCAGCCGGCCATCGCTGTGGTCGGAGTCGCCACGGCCTTCGCGCAGGTGCCGGGGGTGCTCACCGAGACCGCTCCGGACGTACTCATTCTCGACCTGGCCGGCATGGGCGACTCGATGCTGGCGCTGATGCACCGGCTTCGGCGCGAGCATCCGCGGGTGGGCGTGATCATCTTCTCGACCATGCTGGATTACGCCGCCGAGCTGATCGATCTCGGTGTACGCGGCTACGTCACCAAGACCGAGATGGCGGCCAATCTGGTGCAGGCCATCAGCGCCGTCGCCCGTGGGGATCTGTGCTTCTCGCCCCTGGTCACGCGGCACCTGGAGCAGACCGCCGGTATGCCCGTGACCCCGCGCGAGCTCTACGCCCTGAAGCTCTATGTGCAGGGCCTCCCGACGGCGGAGATTGCGACCGAAATGCACATCAAGCCACACTCCGTTCAGAATTTGTTCAATTCAATGTTCGAGAAAACCCAATGTAAAGGGCGCAGAGAGCTTGCTCGGTGGTATAAGCGACGATATGGAAATCATAAAATCTAGTATGCCGTGCTCCGTACTATCCATGTTCGTGTGATCGGGTCAGGATCTGGCCGGTAGCGTCACGGTGAGGGTGCCAGAGTCATCGTGGGTGAGGTCATTTGACCTCTTTGTGGCAACGAACACCTGTGCTATACTATCGTCCCCGTTGTTCCCCTTGGCTGTTCCAGGAGCACAACGGGAGTGGCATCGCAGCCTACCTCGCCCCAGACAACTCTGGGGGAGGCACACGCCACCATGGACACCGGTATGCACCCAGGCCACGCCCGTCAGGCACGCTATGCGGTCGCCCTTCTCCTGCCGCCATCAGCGCGGCGCAGCATCGAAGCATGTGGCGAGACGATGGCTGGCGCGGCGCTGGTGCCAGGGACCGCTGTCGGTGGAGGCCTGCCGGCAGCGTCGCGATGAGCCAGGATCACGTCTTCCACCTCAGCGCGCTGGTGATCCTGGTGGTCATCCTGGGCGCCGGCATGCTGTTCTGGCCCGTGCCCAGCCTGGGCGTCGAGCCCGATCCCCAGACCGGCGTGGTGCTCGCCGTGTCCCCAGGGTTGGCGGCGGCCGAGGCCGGGCTGCGGGTTGGGGACCGGATCACGCACATCGATGGCGCCCCCTGGCCGGAGGTGACCACGCGCCTACTCCTCGTGCCCGTGCCCTGGCGCGCGGGGACGCCAACGCTGGTGCGAGTCGCGCGCGGGGGCACGACCGAGGAGCTGGCGGTACGCACCGGCCGCCCGTCGCCAGCACTCCAGGTCGAGAAGCTGGTCCGCGGCCTGATCGCCCTGGTCTGCTGGGTCACGGGCTACGGGCTCGGCGCCTCGCCGCGCGCGTCGGATCGGCACCTGCGCTGGGCGGGCTGGGTCTGGGTGCTGCTCGGGGGCGCGCTCGGCCTGTACCCGCCGACGCTGCTCACCTCCTATGTCCTGACGACCGGGGTGCGCTGGGTGCTCTGCACGATGCTCGCCCCGGCCGCCATCGCGTTCCCGTGCTGGTACCCCCCACGCCCCACCAGGTCGGCCGCGCAGCGGTGGGCTGGTTGGCTGCCGCTCATCGTGATCGGCGCCGGGCAGATCGGCGCCATCAGCATCCTGATGGCGGCGCCGGCGACATCCATCCGCGACGTGCACCTCCGCGACGCGGCATGGGTGGTTGGCCCCGCGAGCGTCGGAGGAAGCGCCCTGCTGCTCTGGTCTGTCTATCGGACGACGCCCGTCGCGCAGCTGCGCCGCCAGATCCGGCTGATCGGGGCCGCTGGTCTGCTCGCCGGCGCGTGGGCGGGACTGCTCCAGCTCCTGTGCTGGCTCTCCCCACCGCTCGGGAGTCTCGTGCCTCCTGCCGCTTTCCTCCTCGGGGTAGTGCTCATGCCCCTGGCCTATCTTGCCGGTGGTGTGCGCGCCGATCTGCGGCAGCTCGAACAGGTGGTGCGGCGAGTCCTGCGCCACACACTCACCCTGCTGACCGCCCTCGCGCTGCTGGCGATAACGCTGCGCGTCAGCTTCGCGAACGGCGGGCGGAGTGGGCTGCTGGTGCTCACGCCGGCCCTCGTCGTGCTCGTCGTCGTCATGCTCTATGCCCCGCTCTATCGGTTTATGCAGCGCCGGATCGTGCCGCTCCCCGGCGAGGCGCGGCGGGATCAGGCGCTCAGGGCGGCGGCGGTGCAGATGTGGGCCTCGCTCGAAGCGCCCCATCTGATCGACGCCCTTCGTGACGGTGTCCGAGCGGCGTTCCTGGCACCGCCGCTCGCAATCTATCACCGGGACACCTCCAGCAGTCCCGCGCTCACGCGGGTGGTGGCGCACGATCTCGCGACGCCCGCCACCATTGACCCGACGATGTTGGAGCGCTGGAAGCCGCATGGGACGCTGCTCCTCACCACCGTGCAGTTCCAGCAGGGTCTCAGGGGCGAGCCGCACGAGTCGTCTCTGGCGCAGATCGTCTTCCACCCCGCCGTAGCGCTCTGGGGCCTTATTCGCGACCAGCAGGGCACGCTGCTCGGCGTCCTCCTCCTTGGCCCACGCGGTGATGACGAGCCGTACCAGGCGCGCGACCTGCGGGAGCTGGAGCACCTGCTGGGCATCACCGCCCTGGCCCTCACCAACAGCGCGAGCTATGCCGCCCAGGTCACGGCGCGGGCCGAGCTCCGCGCGCTCCACGCGCACGCCGAGCAGATTGAGGAGCAGACTGCGGCGGACATCGCCAGCGACATTCACGACCAGGTGCTCAGCTCCCAGCTGCGCCTCAACATGGAGCATCTGGCGGCCTTGCAGTGCGAGGTGACGGACCCGCGGCTCCAGGAGCGGCTCGCCGATGTACTGGCCGGCGAGGAGACGATAGGTGAAACCTTGCGGCTCGTGTGCGAGCAGCTCAAGCCCACCGCGCACGATGACCCGCTGGGCCTCGCCGTGAGCCTGCGCCAGGAGGCGAAGTGGACGTATGCGAGCTGGCGGGTGCCCGTCGCGGTGGAGCTAGAGCACGGTCCGGTGCCGCTGACCCGGCAGCTGCACCGGGCGCTCGTAAAGATCACGCACGAGGCGCTGATCAACGCCGTGACCCACGGCGAGCCGACGGCCATCGTCGTGCGGGTGCGCTTCCCTGTCGATACGGCGGCCCCGCTCGTGCTGATGGTGGAGAACGATGGCCCGCGTCCGCCGGGGCCGATCGAGCCCAGGCGCAACCACTGGGGGGTGCGCAACATGCGCGAGTACGCCGACGCCGTCGGCGCGACGATCCGCTGGGAGCGCCCCGAGGCGGGCGGCACCTGGGTGATCGTCGAAGTGTCGCCGGCGGCGATCGCCCATACGGGATGCACGGGTCGTTCCTGAGCCAGACGGGTTCTGATACATTTGACCCGTGCTATCGTCAGCATGTGATGCCTCACAATCGCTGCGCGTTCCGATCCGCCACGCGAACGAGCATCCCATGCCCACACCAGCCTTGCGCTTCTACGCGGCCCATGCGCTCACCGACCTCGGTGAACACGCGGCACTCCTCGCTGCCCTGCCCACCGACCTCGACCACCTGCATGCCCTTCTCCACGGCGTGCTGGTGCATCGATGACAGGTGCTCATGTGCGCGAATTTATCAGGAAGTACGTCACACTCGAGTTGTATTTTCTGTAGCAATGCCCGTAATGACATTCGACAATGTTGGGTACTAGCTAGCTGGTTGTGCGCAACCTCCTAGTGTGCATATCCGTCGTGGGTGTCAGCTTGTCCAGGCACCTAGGCACCCAGGCGCCCAGGCTCAGTAGATCACAAGTTGATCATGGCGACGGGAGGCTGACTTCAGAGCGCGTCCCATAGAGACGTTCGATGGCCCG
>JAAXUL010001149.1 GCA_013336035.1 Chloroflexales bacterium | reverse complement strand
GTTCAGTGTGGCTGCGCTGGTCATGCTGATACAATCGCTGCCGGGAACATTCGTGTACTCGGTAGGGCTGCCGTCATGCAGCCGTACATCTCGGAGAGCGCCGGGCGCTCTAGCCAGAGACAAGCCGTGGGGCTTTAGCCCCTGCGGTTCATGACAAGATCACGGCTCCAGCTTCTGGTAGTAGTAGAGCTCGCGATCGGGCAGCAGCTCCGGGTGGAAGATCGTGATCAGGTCGGCCAGGACAACATCGGGATTCGCCACGCCACTCTCCCAGTAGTCGTTGCCGCCATTCTCGTTCTGGCGGGCGTTGTTGTTGTAGATCGTGCCGCTCTGGAAGGCGGCGAACTTGGCGAAGCGCTCATCGTCCTTGCTCACATCGGCCAGGCCCTGCCAGTAGGTGCTGCCGTTCAGCCAGAAGTCGGCATCGTGCGCGCGCTCAAAGACCGCCTCGAAGCTCAGCTGGAGGCTGCCGGTCGAGTCATCGTCGGCCCAGAGGTAACTGGCACCGGCGTCGGCCAGCATCTGGGCCACATAGCTGTCGCCGCCCGAGACGTACCAGGTGCCGTCGTAGGTGAAGCCGGTGAGGACGGTTGGCTTCTCGGTCACCGCGCGGGCCTTGGCGGCCATGTCGGTGTAGCGCGCCGCCATCTCGGCGTAGTGCTGCTCGGCGGCGGCCTCCTGGTTGAAGAAGAGGCCCATATACTTGATCCACTCGGCGCGGCCCAGCGGCCCATGCTCAAGCCAGGCCGAGTCGAAGGCGACCGTCAGCCCGGCCTCGAGCAGCTTCGGGTAGGCGTCGTGGTCGGCGTTGCCTGCAGCCGAGGTCATCACCAGCTCGGGGCTGAGGTCGATCAGCTGCTCGATATTCACATCGCTGCCGCCGCCGACCTCCCTCAGCTTGCCGGCCTCGATCAGCGCGATCACCTCGGGCGTGCTGATGTACTTGAAGGTATCTACGCCCACCAGGCGGTCGAGCGCCCCCACCTGCATCAGCGGCGGCAGCTCGGTGGTGGACATAGTGACGATGCTCTTGACCGGCACCTCGATCAGCGTGGCATCGGCCAGGGCGGGGTCAGTCGGCGCGGGCGTGCCGCACTGCACGAGCACATAGCGGTAGGCTTCCTCGGCACCGGGCCAGGGCGTCTGGACGGTCACCAGCTTGTAGTTCGCGAAGTACTCGACGCTAAAGCCCTGGGCCTCGCTCAGCGTCACCTTCTCGGGGAAGTAGTCGATCTCAGGGTCGTAGTCGCTGACACAGCCGTCGCTGAGATTGGCGACCGGCGCCTCGAGGAGAGCGTCCGTCGGCGCGGCGGTGGGAGCATCGGTAGGAGCCTCGGTGGGAGCGATTGTCGGCGCGGCAGTTGCAGCGGCCGTGGGCGCATCTGTCGGCGCCTGGGCGGCGGGCTGGCCGCCGCAGGCGGCGAGGGCGGACACGAGCAGCAGGGCGGCGATCCAGCGATATGGGAAACGCATCGGGGTTTCCTTTCAGCGCCACGCGCCCGCCTGGGCGGTGGCGGCAGTAACGGGTATCAGCGTCGGGTTAGCGCAGCGGCATCCGGGTGCCAGAGGCACCGGAGCAGCCAGTTGTGGCGGGCTCGCTCGTGGCCCAGGCGCTCGATCGCGGCCCAGGCCGCCGCCGTGGGCAGCCAGCCAAGCAGCTCGATCTCGCGCTCGGCGTGCAGCATGCGCTCCGCGCTCAGCTCCAGATCACGTAGCAACAGTTTGTCTGGCACCTCTGGCATCGGCGGCCCCTTTGTGAATATGGCCCGTACCAGCGCAGCAGCTTCATGGCATAGCAAAGCTACAACTCCACGTCAGGATACGAGCGTGAGCCGGGGATTGGGATCCGGTATAAGGTATGGGTCTGTCAGCGCTGTGGCGCTGGTGCGGGTCAGATGATGCGGCAACCGCGCGGGCCGTTAGGCCCCGAAACAAAAACCCCGGCCTCTGACGAGGACCGGGGGAACATAACGGCGCGGGCACCTATCACGCGGGGGTGATTAAGGGGCGCAGGCCATGTTCGCCTCCTTGGCTCGAGAAGGGATGAACACACATGTCGCGGCAGGCGTCCTGGCTTCTGGCGCTCGTGATGAGCGACCAGTTACAGTTGCGGCACAGCGCTGGACTCACACCAGCTTCCACCTTTACGCCCTGGCATCCGGGCTTGCGGGTCACCGCGACACTATGAAATTGCGTAGGTACAGATGGCGAGGATTATAGCATATGTTGGCCAGGAGCGCGGCTCAGATCGCTCAGGCCACCAAGGCATGAGCGGTGATCGCCTCACCGTGCGTGTTCAGCCAGATCTGGTATGATTCAATGCAGCTGACCGTGCTGCACGCGGCCCTGTACAGCCTATACTTCGCCGATCCCGGCGAGATCCTCGAGCCCGGCTGGCGCTGGCGCCGCGAGACCTACAGCATCCCAGAAGGTTGGGATCTCCCATTTCAATACCCAGCATCGGCCTCGGCGAGGCGGCGATAGCAGGCCGCAGCTCGTCGGCTCTCGCCCAGGTAGGCGTAGAAAGCCGCCGCGATCTCGTACTCGCCGCGCTGCTCCAGTTCGCTTGCACGCTGACGCAGCTCTGGCTCGAATGAGGTGGCCGACGCACCGTGCGCTGATCGTGCGCCGGTCAGGCGCCGGAGTAAGCCGCGAGCCTCGGGTTCGGTCGTCGGCCGGGGGGACGCGGCAGCTACCGGGGCAGGGGCCACCGCTGGCTCGGGCGTATCCAGGTCGCGCAGGTCGAGCGGCGGCAGCGCGCTGGGCAGCATCGCGATCAGCGTCTGCGGCAGCGCCGCGTCGAGG
>JAAXUL010000016.1 GCA_013336035.1 Chloroflexales bacterium | reverse complement strand
GGCCCTGGAGCACAACGGCGACCTGTACGCCTGCGACCACTTCGTGGAGCCGAAGTACAAGCTCGGCAACATCAAAGACGTGCCGATGATCGAGCTGGTGGCCTCGGAGCCGATGCGCCGCTTTGGCCAGGCCAAAGCCGACACGCTGCCGCGCTCCTGCCGCGAGTGCCCAGTGCTGTTCGCCTGCCACGGCGAGTGCCCGAAGAACCGCTTCATCGCGACGCCGGACGGCGAGCCGGGGCTGAACTACCTCTGCGCCGGCTATAAGCACTTCTTCACCCACATCGACCGGCCGATGCAGATCATCGCCGGGCTGCTGCGTCGGGGCCGCGACGCCGCCGAGGTCATGGACATCCTGGATCGCGAGGAGGAGGCCTTCGCCCGCGCCCTGGCACAGGTGGGGCGCAACGACCCCTGCCCGTGCGGCAGCGGGCGCAAGCTCAAGCACTGCCACGGGGCATCACCAAAGAGCGCGACGCACGCAACTGGAAAGGGAGAGCACGCACATGGCTGACCGCAGACCAAACATCCTCATCCTCTGGGGCGACGACATCGGCTGGTGGAACATCAGCTACAACAGCCGCGGCCAGATGGGCTACCGCACGCCCAACATCGACCGCATCGCCGAGGAGGGCGTGGCCTTCACCGACTACTACGGCCAGCAGAGCTGCACCGCGGGCCGCTCGGCCTTCATCACCGGCCAGAACCCGCTGCGCACCGGCCTGACCAAGGTCGGCATGCCCGGCGCCCCCAACGGCCTCTCGGCCGAGGACCCGACCATCGCCGAGCTGCTCAAGCCGCTCGGCTACGCCACCGGGCAGTTCGGCAAGAACCACCTCGGCGACCGCGACGAGCACCTGCCCACCGCCCACGGCTTCGACGAGTTCTTCGGCAACCTCTACCACCTCAACGCCGAGGAGGAGCCCGAGGACCCCGACTACCCGCAGGACCCGGCCTTCCGCCAGCGCTTTGGCCCCCGCGGCGTGATCCACAGCTACGCCGACGGGCGGATCGAGGACACCGGGCCGCTCACCCGCAAGCGCATGGAGAGCATCGACGACGAGGTCACCGACCACGCCCTGCGCTTCATCGACGAGGCCCACCAGGCCGAGCAGCCCTTCTTCCTCTGGTACAACACCACCGGCATGCACTTCCGCACCCACGTGGCCGACAAGCACCGCGGCAAGAGCGGGCAGGGCGACTACAACGACGTGATGGTGGCCCACGACGAGAGTATCGGCAGGATGCTGGCCAGGCTCGACGAGCTGGGCATCGCCGAGGACACCATCGTGATGTACTCGACCGACAATGGCGTGCACTACAACACCTGGCCCGACGCCGGGATCACGCCCTTCCGCTCGGAGAAGAACACCAACTGGGAGGGCGGCTGGCGCGTGCCCACCTTCGTGCGCTGGCCGGGCAAGTTCAAGGCGGGCACGGTGCTCAACGGCATCGTCTCGCACCAGGACTGGCTGCCCACGCTGCTGGCTGCCGCCGGCGAGCCGGAGATCAAGGCGAAGCTGCTGGCGGGCCATACGGCGGGCGAGCAGACCTATAAGGTGATGCTCGACGGCTTCAACATGCTGCCCTACTTCACGGGCGAGGCGCAGGAGAGCCCGCGCAATTTCTTCTTCTACATCAGCGACGACGGCGACATCCTGGCGATCCGTGTCGGCGACTGGAAGGTCGTGTTGATGGAGCAGCGGGCCCAGCAGCTCGCGTGCTGGTTCGAGCCGTTTGTGCAGCTGCGGGCGCCAAAGATCTTCCACCTGCGCCGCGACCCGTTCGAGCGCGCCGATCAGAACTCGAACACCTACTGGGACTGGGTGATCTCGCACGCCTACCTGATCTACCTGATGCAGGCCGTGGTGGCACAGCAGATCGAGGGCTACACGCAGTTCCCGCCGCGCCAGAAGCCGGCCTCGTTCAACCTGGACGCCGTGCTGCGCCAGCTCGAGGAAGCGGCCAGCAGCGCCAACCACTGACCCGGCTCCCGGCGGCGACGCGGCCCTGGCCTGCGAGGCGCAGGGCCGCCGCTATAGCCGCGTCGCCGCTCCACCAATGTGAGGCAGCACAGCATGATGCCAAACTCGCTTATGCCGCAGGGGCTGAGCGAGCGCTGGAGACAGCCCGCGCTCAGGGGTGGACGATCGTCAGCATGCGCGACGATTGGCAGAGGGTTTTCTCAGACGTCGCCGAAGGCTAACACGCGCCGTAGCTACAGGCGCGGAGACGACCATGGACATCCCCATCCTGCGCCGACAGTTCATCAACCGCGCCACCGTCCGCGAGGATCTCACCGCGGGGCTGGTGCTGGGCATCCAGAGCATCCCCGACGGGATGGCCTCGGGCCTGCTCGCGCTGGTCAACCCGGTCTACGGCCTCTACAGCTACATGACCGGCGTGCTCACGGGCGCGCTGTTCACGAGCTCGGTGTTTATGTCCGTCCAGGCCACCAGCGCCATGTCATTGATCATCGCCAGCGTGCCCGAGGTGACCCAGGCCTCCGACCCGAACGCCCCGCTGTTCACGCTGGCGGTCCTCACGGGGGTGATAATGCTCACCGCCGGGCTGCTCAAGCTCGGCTCGCTGATCCGCTTCGTGCCCAACTCGGTCATGGTCGGCTTCGTCAACGCGGTGGCGCTGCTCATCATCCTGGGGCAGCTAGACGACTTCACGGGCTACAACACTACCGGCCCAAACCGGGTCGTCCGGACACTCGACCTCCTGCGCAACCTTGACCAGGTCCACGTGCCGACCCTGGCGGTCGGCGTGCTCACCATCATCCTGATCCTGACCCTTGAGAAGACCCGGCTCAAGGCCCTGGGCATGGTGGTGGCGATGTTCTTCGCCTCGCTGGTCGTACCCCTGGCTGGCGCCGGCGAGGTGGCCCTGGCGCGAGACATCGCCGACATCCCCAGCTCGCTGCCGGCCCCGGTGCTGCCGTCGCTGGCGCTCGTGCCCGGCCTGCTCATCCCCGCGCTCTCACTGGCCTTCGTGGGGCTGGTGCAGGGCGCCAGCATCACCGGGTCGGTCGCCAACCCGGATGGCAGCTACCCCGACGCCTCGGGCGACTTCGTGGGGCAAGGGGCGGCGGGCATCGCCGCGGGCCTGCTCCAGGGCATGCCGGTGGCCGGCTCCATGTCCGCCACGTCGCTCGTGGTCGGCGCGGGGGCCCGCTCGCGCCTGGCGAACATCGCGGCCGGCATCACGATTGCTCTGGGCATCCTGCTCTTCGGCCAGCTGGTGGGCCTGATCGCCATGCCCGCCCTGGCCGGGCTGCTGATCGTGATCGGCTTCCGCACCCTCAAGCTCGGGCAGGTCACGACGGTCTGGAAGACCGGCCTGGTGCAGCAGACGGTGATGCTGCTCACGTTTGTCTCCGGCCTGCTCGTCCCGCTGCAGTACGCCGTGCTGATGGGCGTGGGGCTGGCGGTGCTGCTGTACGTCTTCCAGCAATCTAACCGTATCACCGTGGTCGCCTGGACGATGAGCGCGGGGGAGTACCCGGTCGAGAGCGCGCCGCCGGCCGAGGTGCCCGCCAGCCGGGTCACCATCCTGGTCCCCTACGGCAGCCTGTTCTTCGCCGCCGCGCCCGTGTTCAACGAGCAGCTCCCCGCGGTGACGGAGGCATCGCGCCGCGCGGTGGTCATCCTGGTGCTGCGCGGCGAGCGGGACCTGGGCAGCACCTTCATGGAGGTCATCACCCGCTACGCCGACGCGCTGCGCCAGCGGGGGAGCCGGCTGATGCTGGCGGGCGTGGACCCATTGATCAAGGAGCAGATGGCACGAACCGGGATGCTGCGGGCGATCGGCCAGCAGAATGTCTTCCTGGTGGAAGAGCGCGTGGGTCAGGCGCTCCTGGATGCGGTGGATGCCGCGGAGCAGTGGATCGCCGGGAAGCCGACGGCGTGATCCCCTGGAGCGTGTGCGATGGGTGAGCATCAGACAGCTGGGATCGTGGCGGCGCTGCTGGAGTGGATCGAGGTGGCGGCCCTCAGCCTGGAGCTGCTGGCCGTGGGGATTATTATCATCGTGGCGCTCGTCAGCACGGCGCTCTTCGCCCGCCGCTTTCTGGCCGAGGGGCGGCCGCCTGAGGCCTACGAGAGCTACAAGGTGCAGCTCGGCCGCGGGCTGCTGCTCGGGCTGGAGATGCTGGTGGCGGCCGACGTGGTGCGCACCGTGGCCCTGGAGCCAACCCTCAGCAGCGTGGCGGTGCTGGGCATCCTGGTGCTGATCCGCACCTTCCTCAGCTGGTCGCTCACGCTCGAGATCGAGCACCGCTGGCCCTGGCAGCGCCCCCTGGAGCGCCAGGGTGCGCCAGACGCCCACCGGGATGGGCTATAATCAGTGCGCCCCCGGCCCCTGCTGCGACACGAATTGCGTTGCCGTGACCTCTATGTCCCAGGCACAAGGGGGAGAGCGAGGGAAACCATGCCTAACCCGATTCGGGTCCTTTTGGCCGACGACCATGCGGTCGTGCGCGGCGGGCTGCGCTTCTACCTCGCCGGGGCCGACGACATCGAGATCGTCGGCGAGGCCGCCAGCGGGCTCGAGGCCCTCGCCCTCGTCGCGGCGCTGGCCCCCGACGTCGTCGTGATGGACGTGATGATGCCGGAGATGGACGGCATCACGGCGACGCGGGAGCTGCGCCGTCGCTTCCCGAAGGTGCGGGTGCTGGCCCTCACGAGCTTCTCCGAGGGCGAGCTGGTACAGCGGGCGCTGCAGGCGGGCGCGATCGGCTACCTGCTAAAGGACACGCAGGCCGGCGAGCTGGGCGCCGCTATCCGCGCCGCGGCTGCGGGCGCGCCGGTGCTGAGCCCTGACGCCACCCGAGCCCTGGTAAGCGCCCTCAACACGCCGCCGACGCCGGGCGGCGACTTGTCCGAGCGGGAGCGTGAGGTGCTGCGCCTGATGGTGATAGGCCTGAGCAACGAGCAGATCGCCGACAAGCTCTGCATCAGCCGTAACACCGTGCGTCACCACGTCCACAATATCCTCGCCAAGCTCGACGCCGCCAACCGCACCGAGGCCGTCGGTCTCGCCGTGCAGCACAATCTGGCCGGCTAAGATAGCTGAGGACTACATGCGCGAGCGGTGCCGCCGGGAGGAGCTCCGGGCCAGCCTGCACGTGCTGCTCGAGGGCCGCATTATCGAATGTTAGCCAACAAGGGCTGTCAGCGCAGCCCGTGCCCGGCCGCCCTCATGGGAGACCAGATGCGAGCATGGTCTCAATCTGTGCACGCAGCGGCAGGGAGGGCTGCGCCCCAGCGATAGTCGCCGCCAAGGCGCCGGCAGCTGCCCCCCAACGAACGGCCTCATGGAGCGGGCGGTGCTCAGCCAGAGCCACGGCCAGCGCGCCAATAAATGCATCGCCCGCTGCCGTCGCATCAATGGCCGGGACAACAAACGGCGGCTGGTGGATCACCTGTTTGGCATCCTCGTCAAGGAGCAGCACGCCCCGGTCGCCAAGGGTGATAACCACCGCACGCGGACCACGGCGGCGTAGCGCGTAGGCCATGTGCTCGGCGCTCGACCCGTCGCCGGGCTGGAGATTGCACAGGGCAGCCGCTTCGGTTTCATTCGGCACCAGCACATCGGCGAGCGCCAGCACTACGTCATCCAGCGGCGCCGCCGGCGCCGGGTTCAGCACCACCCGCGTCCCTGCGGCGCGCGCAATCCGTGCGGCAGCAGTAACGGCGGGCAGCGGCACCTCCAGCTGGAGCAGGAGCACCGCGGATGCCTGAATTACCGCTGCGGCCTGCTCGACATTGGCCGAGCTGAGGGTGGCGTTAGCCCCAGGCGCCACGATGATGGTGTTCTGTCCAAGCGGGTCCACCGCGATCAGGGCAATGCCCGTGGCCGCATCGCTGCGCAGCTGCACCCCAGCGACATCGACGCCTTCGTCAGCCAGCCCGGTGCGCAGTGCTGGGCCGTACGCGTCTGCCCCGACCGCGGCGATCAGCGCGACCTGGCCACCGGCCCGCGCCGCGGCGACCGCCTGGTTCGCGCCTTTCCCGCCAGGGAACGTATTGAACGGCCCTCCAAGGATGGTCTGCCCTGGCGCCGGCAGCGCCGGCGTGCGCACGACCAGATCCATATTCACACTGCCGACAACACAGACTGTGGGGTGCGGCATAGGCAACCTCCTGATCAGGCGCGCGGCACAGGGTCGAGCGGGGATCGCAGCTCACCACCCGAGCCACCCCCTGCGCCGCGCGCGTGCGATTCTCCTGCCTTGCCTCCAGCGAACACATAGCGGTGGCCGCTGGGCGAGTGTGCCCCCTGGGCGGCTACTTGCGGCCGAACACGCCGAACTCCGCGGCATTCTCGGGCGTCACGAGCTCGCAGTCGACCGACTGCTTCTCAGCAAGATCGGTCTTGCTCCCGCTCTGGATGTACTGGTCTGCCTGCTCGACCGCCATGCGTGCAATGTCGGCGGCCGGCTGGAGCACCGTCGCTTTGATGTTGCCGTCTGCCATAATCTCGGCGATCACATCCGGGCTGCCGTCAAAGCCGACGACGACGACATCGCTCTTTCCTGCCGCCTTCAGGGCCGCCGAGGCGCCCAGCGCCATGGTATCATTGCCCGCAATCACACCCTTGATATCCGGGTTCGCCTGCAGGATGGTCTGCATCTTCTCAAAGGCCTCGGTCTGGCTCCAGTTGGCGCTCTGCTGCGCCACCATCTTCATGTCAGGGTACTGGTCGATGATCTCGTGGTAGCCCTGGGAGCGGATGCCCGCGTTGGTGTCGGACTCTTTTCCGGTCAGCTCCACATAGGTGCCCGCCTCGCCCATCAGGTCCACGAACTCCTGGCCGCCGAGGGTGGCCCCCTGGTAGTTGTTCGAGACGATCTGCGCCACCGCCACGCCCGTGACATTGATCTCGCGGTCGATCAGGAAGCTCGGGATGCCGGCGTCCTTGGCCTTCTGGATCGCGGCGACCGAGGCGTCCGCGCCGGCGTTGTCCAGGATAATGGCCGCGGCCTGGCGCGAGATCGCGGTGTCAAACAGCTGATTCTGCTTGTTCGCATCGTCGTCATGGATGAGGACGAGGGTCTCGTAGCCAAGCTCGTCCGCGCGGGCGGCCGCCGCGTCGGCCTCAGCCTTGAAGAAGGGGTTGTCGTGCGAGGGCGTGATGATTACAATCAGCTTGCCGTTGCCCCCCGCCGCGCTGCCTGTCGTGGCGCTGGTCGTGGCGCTGGTCGTGGCGGCGGCCTCGGTCGGGGCGCTGGTTGGGGCCGCGGCCGCGGTCGGGGCGACGGCGGCCGCGGTCGGGGCGCTGGTCGGGGCCGCGGGTGGCGCTGCGGTTGCTGAGCTTTGCGGCGCCGACGATCCGCAGGCGGTTATCGTAAGCGAGAGCATCGCCACGAAGGCGAGGGCGCGCAGTCGGTTCAGAGCCATCATTGAGGTCTCCTGTCTGGCATTTGTCCGTGACACCGGCGTCATCGGTTCGTCCATCGAACCGATCTACGTACTGTGTTGGTCTCGGCTTGCGCTCCTTTCTAGGCCGCCTGCAGCACCGCCCGACGCTGCAGGCTCTGCTGCAGCTGGTCGACGACCACGGCGAGCACGATCACAACCCCCTTGATCACCATCTGCCAGAACTCGGACACCCCGAGCAGCACCATGCCGTCGTTCAGCACGCCGATGACGAAGGCGCCGAGAATGGTGCCGCCAATCGTCCCCCGCCCGCCAGAGAGCGAGGTTCCGCCGAGCACAACGGCGGCGATAGCATTCAGCTCGAAGGTCTCGCCGGTCGCCGGATGGGCGGCGGTGAGCTGTGAGGCGATGATCAGCCCGACCATCGCCGCGCAGAAGCCGGAGATCATATAGACGGTCATCTTCACGCGCTTGACCCGCACGCCGGCCAGCTCGGCGGCGCGCTCGTTCCCGCCGATGGCGAAGACCTGGCGGCCGAAGGGGGTCTTGTAGCCGATAAAGATCGCCAGCGCGCCAAAGGCGATCATCAGCCAGATGGGGATCTGGAGGCCTAGAAACGTGCCGGTGCCGAGGATGGGGAAGCCGGTATTCCCCAGGTCCGGGCTGCCCACCAGGTTCGGGAAGGTCGCCCCATTCGAGCGCAGTAGCGCCGCGCCCCTGGCCACGTAGAGCATGCCCAGGGTTGCGATAAATGGTGCGACATTGAACCTGGTGATGATCCACCCGTTGATCGCGCCAACCAGCACGCCGACGGCCAGGGCGATCAGCATCACGAGCCAGACGTTGAAGTAGATAATGATGCCGAACATGGGCAGGACTAGCCCCTGGACGAGCAGGCCCCCCGCGATCATGGCCGCGAGGCCGACGATCGAGCCGACGGAGAGATCGATCCCGCCGGTGAGGATGACGAAGGTCATGCCGAGCCCCAGGATGGCGTTGAGCGCAACGTGCGAGGCAAGAATGAAGAGCGTGCTCGGCGTCAGGAAGGCCGGGCTCAGCACGCTAAAGATGATCACCAGCAGGATCAGGGCGATGTAGGCGCGTAGCCTGAGCAGCACCGCGGCCAGGCTCACGCGCCGCCCTGGGGTCGCCCTGGCCGGCGCGCCGGGCTTTGGTGAGGTGGGAGTTCTAGTCACCATGAGGTTCAGCTCTTCCTTCCACAAGCTCGTGCCCAACGGCCGACGCGGCCACCAGCGCCTCTTCGCTCGCCTCGGCTCTGGTGAACTCGCCTGTGATTATGCCGCTGGACATCACCAGGATGCGGTCGCCCATGGCGAGCACTTCCTTCAGGTCCGATGAGACGAATAGCACGCCCAGGCCCTGCGTGGCGAAGTTGCTCATCAGCTGAAAGACCTCCGCCTTCGCGCCCACGTCAATGCCGCGGGTCGGCTCGTCGAGCAGAAGCACCTTCGGCGCGGTCAGCAGGGCCTTGCCGATCACCACTTTCTGCTGGTTCCCGCCGCTCAGGGCGGTGATCGGCTGGCTGGGGCTAAACACCTTGATCGCAAGGTCGGCGATCATGTGCTGCACGCTGGCCCGCTCTCTCCGCTCGAGGAGGACAGCGCCGCGGGTGAAGCTCGGGAGGCTGGCCAGCGTCATGTTGCTGCCGACCGAGAGGGTCTGCACCAGGCCCTCGCGCTGCCGGTCCTCAGGGACGAGGACGATCCCTTGCCGGATCCGCTGGGCGATCCGGCGGTCCATCAGCTCCTGTCCGCCGAGGCGGATGCTGCCCCGCGCCTCTGGGCGTATGCCGATCAGGCACTGGAGCAGCTCGGTGCGCCCGGCGCCCATCAGCCCGTAGATGCCCAGGATCTCGCCGGCGCGCAGGGCGAAGGACACGCCGTCGAGCGCCAGCCCCTTGCCGCTCGCCTTTGGCAGGCTCAGACCCTCGACGCGGAGGAGCTCGCGCGCCTCTGAGGCGTCGTGGGGCTGCGTGCGGAAGAGCGCCTTTGTCTCGCCGCCGACCATCTTGTTGATGATCCACGGCACCGTGACCTCGCTGGCCGGCGCCTGGGCTACCAGCTTGCCGTCGCGCAGCACGGTGATCGAGTCGCCGATCTGCATCAGCTCTTCGAGCTTGTGGGAGATGTAGATGATCGAGACGCCCTGGGCCTTGAGGTCGCGGATGACCTCGAAGAGCACGGCCACCTCCGCCTTGCTCAGGGCGGAGGTTGGCTCATCCATAATCAGGATCTGCGCGTTATGGGCCAGGGCCTTCGCGATCTCGACGATCTGCTGCAGCCCGATCGGCAGGTCTGAGACCAGCGTCCTGGGGTCGATCGGATGGGCCAGGCGCGCCAGCACCTCGCGGGCGACACGCTCTTGCGCCGGCTGATCGATCAGCCCGGCCGGGGTGGTTAGCTCGCGCGCGGTGAAGATGTTCTCGGCGATATTGAGATTGGGGAAGAGGTTGAGCTCCTGGAAGATCATGCCGATGCCATGTTTGGCAGCCTCGCGTGTGGATTTGAAGCTGATCTCACGGCCCTCGAGCAGTAGGCGCCCGCGGGTAGCCTGCTCGACCCCGGCGAGGATCTTCATCAGGGTCGACTTTCCGGCCCCGTTTTCGCCGATGAGCACATTCACCTTGCCGCGGTAGACGTTGAAATCGACGCTATCGAGCGCCACCGTGCCACCGTAGACTTTGGTGATCCCCTCGGCGCGGAGGACGACGTCGTCGATCTGCTTTGGTGGCGCTGCCATCGCTGCTGCTACCACTGTTTTCTCCGCTGTCTGGTCTGCCGCTAGCATGCGCAGCATTGCGACATCTCTTTGCCCAGGCGTCGCTTGGTTCGCTTACTTCGCCCGCAGGACGACCGGCGTAATACGCACAGCGCCACCCGGATCGCGTGTGAACGCGCCCTGGAAGGTCACCGTTTTGCCTTGCAGGCTGGCGAGATCGAGGGGGCTGACCACGCCGGCGATCACCCGCGCGTTCAGCTGGGTGGACACGGCCGCGTACTCCAGCTGGTTGGTGAACATGTTGAACTGAATGAAGGGCAGGGCGTCGCGCAGGGCGGTCCCTCTGATCACCGGGCCAACCTGGATGACTGCATCCTGCTGACCATCGCCCGGCGCTAGATCGATCGCGAGCGTCCCGCTGCGCGAGCTGGTGTCGACCGCCAGCACGTTGGCCTCGCCCCGCACCAGGAAGTTATAGGGGCGCTGGCCTTCGCGATGTCCGTACTGCTGCTGCGCGGCTTCCGGGTCGGCCGCCAACGCCGTCAGCACCGTTTGCAGGTCGGTGGCCTGCGCGTCCACTGTGGTCAGCACCTGACTCTCCCAGATCGCGTCGACGTAGGTCTCCGCGCTAAATCCGGGCTTCCCGGGCTCGATGCCCTGAGCCGGGGCGCCGCCCTCTCCATTGATCGGCCGGATCGTCCAGAGGGTGCAGCCGCCTAGCGCGAAGGCAAGCACCGCGACCCACAGGCACGGCGCCACGGCAAGCAAGAGCCCCCTGCGGCGTTGCGATAGGCCGCGCTCTCCCCGGAGAGTCACACCAGTACCGGTCAATCGAGCCATGACTCACCCTCCTCGCACAACGCTTACGTGGTCTCTGTCGTGCCGAGGGTCGCCCGGGCGACCGCCGTCTTCCAGCCGGCATAGCGCGCCGCGCGCTCCTGATCGGCCATGCGCGGCTCGAAGCGCTCGCGCGGCCTCGGCAGCCGGGCGATCTCGTCCAACGTCTGCCAGACGCCCACGGCCAGCCCGGCCAGATACGCGGCGCCGAGCGCCGAGGCGTCGGCTGACGTGCTTCGCAGCACTGGCCGGCCGATCATGTCGGACTGGAACTGCATCAGCCGATCGTTCCGGCTCGCCCCGCCATCCGCCAGCAGCACCTCGAGCACAACGCCGGCCTCGGCCTGCATCACATCGAACACGTCGCGCACCTGGTAGGCGATCGCCTCGATCGTGGCGCGCGCCAGGTGCGCCGCGGTCGAGCCGCGCGTTAGCCCGCTGATCAGGCCCCGGGCTGCGTCATTCCAGTATGGCGCGCCCAGGCCCACCAGGGCCGGCACCAGATAGAGGCCGCCGGCGTCGGCGACACGCTCGGCTAGCTGAGCCACCTCCGCCGCCGGGTCCCCCAGGCCGAGGAGCTCGCCCAGCCACTGCACCGCGGCGCCGGTCACCGCGATGTTGCCCTCCAGGGCGTAGGTCACCCGCTCGCGGTCGAGGGCCCAGGCGACCGTGGTCGACAGGCCGTGCTGCGAGAGCACCGGCGCCGCCGTCGGCGTCATCAGCGACGAGCCGGTGCCGTAGGTCGCCTTTACGATACCGGGCACAAAGCCGGCCTGGCCGAACAAGGCCGCGTGCGAGTCGCCGATCAGGGCGGCGATCGGCACGCCCGCGGGCAGGCGGCCAGTGGCGACACTTGTCCCAACAACCGCGCTCGATGGCCACACCTCGGGGAGGGCCGCCGCGGGCACGCCGAAGAGCTCCTGTAGCTCCGCGCTCCAGCGCAGCGTGTGAATGTCGAGCAGCTGGGTGCGCGAGGCGTTGGTCAGGTCGCAGGCGTGGGTCGCGCCGCCGGTCAGGTTCCAGAGCACCCAGCTATCCATAGTTCCCAGGCAGAGCTCGCCGCGCTCGGCCCGGCGCGGCCCGTCCTCGCTGTGGTCGAGCAGCCAGCGCATCTTGCTGGCCGAGAAGAGCGGGTCCACCGCGAGCCCGGTGCGCTCGGCCAGCCAGGGCGCCAGCCCGCGGGCGCGCAGCTCGGCGCAGAGCTCAGCGGTCCTTCGGCACTGCCAGATCACCACCGGGCCGCCCGCCCGCCCGCTCTCTCGCTCCCACAGCGTCACCGACTCGCGCTGATTTGCGATGGCGATCGCCGCCAGCTGGGGGTCGGGCACCCCGGCGAGGCACGCGTCGATCGCCTCGCGCACACTCTGCCAGATCGCGTCCGCGTCCTGCTCGACCCAGGCCGGGCGCGGGTAGCGCTGGCTCAGGGGCCGCGCGGCCCGCGCGACCACGGCGCCCCGCGCATCGATGAGCAGAACCTTCGTGTTCGTAGTGCCCTGGTCGATCGCCAGGATGCTGCCGCTGCTGCCTGTCATCGCGTCACACCTTCGCGCCGACGAGCTCAAGCGCCGCGTCGCAGATGCCCTGCGCCGTGAGCCCAAAATGTTGCAGGAGCCACTCCGCCGAGCCGGTGGGGGCGAAGGTGCCGGGCACGCCCAGGATGCGCATCGGCACGGGGTGATGGCTGACCACGACTTCCGCGACGGCGCCGCCCAGCCCACCGTAGATCGTGTGCTCCTCGACGGTAACGATGCGGCCGGTCTCGGCGGCGGCGTCCAGCACCGCCGCCTCGTCCAGGGGGCGCACCGTCGCCATATTCAGCACGCGGGCCTGCACGCCCTCGGCGGCCAGCATAGTGGCGGCCTCGAGCGCGCGGCAGACCAGCACGCCGTTGGCGATCAAGGTGACATCTCCGCCCTCGCGCAGGCGCGCCGCCTTGCCGATGCTGAAGCGATAGTGCTCGTCGTGGACGGCGGGCACGCCCATCCGGCTAATGCGCAGGAACATCGGGCCGGGGGTGCTTGCGGCCGCGCGCACCACCTGATCGGTCTCGATAGGGTCCGCCGGCACGATCACCGTCATGTTGGCGATCGAGCGCATCCAGGCGAGATCCTCGATCGAGTGATGGGTTGGGCCGAGCTCGCCGTAGGCCAGGCCCGGGCTCTGGCCCGCCAGCTTGACGTTCGTCTCGGAGTAGGCCACGTCAGCCTTGATCTGCTCGAGCGCGCGCCCGGTGAGGAAGGGCGCGGCCGCGCAGACGAAGGGGATCTTGCCGCTGTTGGCGAGGCCGGCGGCCAGCCCGACCATGGTCTGCTCGGCGATCCCGACATTGATCAGCCGCTCGGGAAAGCGCTTGCCGAAGTTGGCGACCTTGCTCGATCCGACTGAGTCGTTGACCACGGCACAGATGCGCGGGTCGTCCACCGCGACATCCTCGAGCGCCGCCGCGAAGGCATCCCGGCAGTCGTAGAGCTTAGTCATCAGCGTGCCCTCCCGCGTCGAGCTCCTGCAGCGCCCGCGTATACTCGTCGGCGTCAGGCACCTTATGATGCCAGGCGGGGCGATCGCGCATGAAGGACACCCCCTGGCCCTTGTGGGTATGGGCGATGATGCAGTTTGGCTTGCCCCACTCGAAGGGTAGCTGATCGAAGATGTGGAGCAGCGCCGCGTGATCGTGGCCATTGACCTCGTGGACCGCCCAGCCGAAGGCGCGCCACTTATCGGCGAGCGGGTCGAGGTGCATGGTGCGCTCGGTGAAGTCGCCCTGCTGGAGGCCGTTGCGATCGACGATCACGGTGAGGTTGTCGAGCTTGTAGTGGGCCGCGGACATTGCCGCCTCCCAGTTGCTGCCCTCCTGGAGCTCGCCGTCGCCGGTGATCACAAAGGTGCGCCAGGAGGCCCCGTCCATCTTGGCCCCTATAGCACAGCCGACGGCGACTGGCAGGCCATGGCCGAGCGGGCCGGTGTTGGTCTCGACACCCGGGACCTTGACCCGATTCGGGTGGCCATTGAGCCGCGAGAGCGGCTGGGCAAAGGTGGCGAGCTCGGCGAGCGGAAAGAAGCCAATGTGGGCGAGGGTGGTGTACAGGGCCCCGGCCGAGTGGCCCTTGCTCAGAATAAAGCGATCGCGCTCGGGGTCGTCCGGCCGCGTGGGGTCGACACGCAGCACGCTGAAGTACAGCGTCACGAGGATATCGGTGACCGAGAAGTCGCCGCCGATATGCCCGAGCTTCGCGCCATAGATCATCTCGAGGTCACGGCGCCGGATCGCGGTGGCCATGGTCTGCAGCTTGTCGATCTTCTTGGGGCTGGTCACTGTGGACATTACCGCTTACCCTTTACCCTTTCCGGCGCCCGGGCCCAGCAGCGTGTCGAGCACCAGGCGCTGGGCGGCAAGGCTGTCGTGGTGGTCCTGCGCCGCCCTGAGCGCGCTCAGATCAAGGCGGTCGAGCACGCCGTACAGGGCGCGGATCGTCTGGATGCTGCTCTGGGCGGCCTGGATGGGATCCTCGCGGAAGGGGAATTGGTCGAGCAGGATGGGGCCGGCCCAGTTGATCTGGCGCAGGCCGTAGAGGAACTCGAGCGTCTCGATCAGGTGCACCGAGCCAACCGTCATATCGTCGTCCCACTCGCGCCAGTTATCGTTGACCTCGACGCTCACCAGCTTGCCGCGCCGCGACACCAGCTGCAGCACATCGGCCGGCGTCTCTTTAGCGAAGAAGGCGTGGCCAAGGTCGAGCACAATGCCGACGTTGTCGACGCCTATGTCTTCGATCGCCAGCAAGGTGCGGGCCGCGGTGCCGAAGAGCATGTGCACGCGGGGCTCTTTGAGCTTGTACTCGATCGCGAACTGCATCGCGGGGGCTGCCTCGGCGACGGCGCGCACACCGCTGACCTGGTAGTCCCAGATCCGGGCATAGTCCACCTGGAAGGGATAGTCGTAGCCATCCTGACCGGGCCAAAACTTGACATATTTGGCGCCGAGCTCCTGCGCCACCTCAACCGCCCGCTTGCCGAGGTCCACGGCTTTCTGGCGCAGGGCCGCGTCGGGGTTGGTGAAGCTGCCCAGCTGGAACTCGCGCATGTAGAGGTGCGGGGTGATGGCATGGGCGCGCAGCCCGGTCCGCTCTAGCACCGCCCGGACCTTGGCGATCGTCACGCTGTCGCCTGCGAACGGGTAGTTGATGTCCAGCGGCTTGAGCTCGCCGACGGCCGCGGCCCGCTCGATCGCCGCCAACGTGTCGACGGGCGGCCCGTACGCGTCTGAGGCGTAGCGGTCGACGAACTGCTGGAACATCCAGAGCCCAGCGCCGAACTCGAGATCCTGCATCATTGCCTCCTCAGCTATCCTGAAAGTATCTTCGCGCGCCGCTCAGGTGGTCGCTGGGTGGCTGTGAGGCAGGCTTAGCAATGCGCGGCGGGCGCGATATGGGGTGGGCTCAACCCGGTGGCTGTATGCTTACGGGTTGAATATTTATTCAAGTATGATAAAATATTCTCAGTGGGGCAAGTATAGGCCGCCTTGCCCCCTATGTCAAGATCCAAAACCGAGCGAACAGGATTGACAGGAGCTTCCGCCCAGGAGCAGCCGAGGCAGGCGCTTAAGCTGGCGCGCCGACAGCCTGTTCAGCGGAACAAGTAGCCGTATACTATGATTAGCAAAAGCGGGAGCGGAGGCCGAGGCCACGTGAGGGACGCGGGCGTCTGTGGAGGTATTCGTTGGCACGCAGTGATGAGCTCCGCCTGATGGCGAAGATTGCCCGTCTGTACTATGAGCGCGGGGTCCGGCAGGCCGCGATCGCCGCGCAGCTCGATCTTTCGCAGGCCACGGTCTCGCGGCTCCTCAAGCGCGCCGAGGAAGAGCAGATTGTCCGGATCACGGTCAGCGTGCCGCACGGCGCCTTTACCGGGCTCGAGGAGGAGCTGCAGGTAACCTATGGCCTGAAGGAAGTGATCGTGGTCGATAGTGGCGCAGACGAAGATGAGATCCTCCGCAACCTTGGCGCGGCCGCGGCCTACTATGTCGAGACGACGCTGAAATCCGGCGAGATTATCGGCATTTCGTCCTGGAGCTCCACGCTCGTGGGCATGGTCGATGCTATGCATCCGCTGCCACGCTCGATCAGCACGAAGGTCGTCCAGATCCTCGGCGGGGTCGGCAACCCGAATGCGGAAAACCATGCGACTCACCTGACCCGTCGCATGGCGAGCTTGACGCGCGGTGAGGCTACCTTTCTGCCGACGCCAGGCATCACTGGCTCAGCCGAGATGGCCCGGATCTACCTTGAAGACCCCTTCATACGGCCCGCGCTCGCGCAGTTCGAGCAGGTCACGCTGGCCCTGGTGGGCATTGGCACGGTCGAGCCATCAACGCTGCTGACCAGCAGCGGGAATATCTTTAACGCGGAGGAGCTGGACTTGTTGCGCCAACAGGGCAGTGTCGGCGACATCTGTCTGCGCTTTTTCGACCAGGACGGCGTGCCGGTGCTGACGCCCTTGAATGATCGGGTCATCGGGATGCGGCTAGAGCAGCTCCAGAAGGTTCCGCGCTCGGTCGGCATCGCCGGCGGGCTGCGGAAGCTCCAGGCGATCCGCGGCGCCCTGATGGGGCGCTGGATCAATGTCTTGATCACCGACCGTGGGATCGCCGAGGCTCTGGTTAGAGAGGTTCGCCCGCCCCAGATAGCCGCGCGAACGGTGACGCTGGCGGCCCAACCCTGACCCTAGATGAGCGCCTCGTGATGAGCGACAGCACACGCACGGGCGCGGGCGACCCGGCGGCTGCCCACGCCTAGCTTGCCGGTTCCCCGCTGCTCTTGCCTACCTGACCTTTGAGCAGGGCTCGCGAGCAAGGAGCCTGCGACGCGCCAGGCTACGCCCGCGCCAGCGGCAGTCGCGCTGCCGCGTTCTCCGCGGCCAGGCGGGTGGCGCGCGGCGTGGCGCCGAGCCTCCGCTGAAACACGTGGGTGAGATGACTCTGGCTTGCGAAACCGCAGGCGGAGGCGACGGCGCTCACCGGTAAGTCACTTGTCTCGAGCAGGTGCCGGGCGTGCGTGACGCGCTGCTGCAGCACAAACTGGTAGGGGCTCTGGCCTGTCGCGTGGCGAAAGAGCCGCGTGAAATGGTAGGGGCTGTAGCCGGTCTGCTGCGCCAGGGTTTCGACCGAGAGCTCCTGATGCAGATGGGCGTGCACAAACTCACGGACCCGCTGCACATGGCCGGCGGTGAGCCCCTGGGGGGTGTCGGCGCGCGGGCGACGGCCGACCGTATAGTGGCGCATGAGATGCGCCACCAGGAGCTGGCCGGCCGACTGGGCATAGAACGGGTCGGCGGGGGTGGGCTGGGTGAGCCCATCCGCCAGGCTCAGGGCGAGCTGGCTCAGCAAGGGGTCCTGAACGCCGATCTGCTCCACCACCTCGATCTGGGACGGGTCAGTGCCCATCTCCGTGGCGATACGGCGGACGACATCGGCCGTGACATGGATGTGGACCGTCTCAATGGGCTCGGGCGAGCGGGCCGTCCAGCGGAGATCGTAGCGCTCCTGGCCCGGCGGGCGGAGGAAGAGCTCGCCCTGATCGACCGTGAATGGGTTCCACGCGCTCGCGGGTAGACGCTGCTCCAGATCCATCGTGCCGCGGGCGAGCAGGATCAGCCGCAGGTCAGCGGTATTGTCTGCTGTCCACTGCTCGGCGGTCGCCGGCTCGAGGTACCTGTGGGCCGCGACCCCGGCCCATCCCAGCCCCTTGCTCGAGGCGAGGAGCTCCGGCGCCTGCAGCGATCGCGCAGACGAAGAATGGGCGTGCGCGGATCGCGCGCTGTCATCATACTTCATACCTGGTTCGTCCCCTTCCGCGGAACCATGCGGCAGAGCGGGGATGCCAGGCTGAAGTATCGGGCAAGGCCCCGCGAACGCATATCCCCCAGGCCTTTGCTCGGCGTCGTTGATCGCGCGACGGGAGAAACTCGGAACAGGGTTGGGCCTGGCTTTGTATTGCGCGATTATAGTTTCGCACCAGAGACGCCGCCTCACCCATAGGCCCGAGCCTTTGTCGGTCGTCAGCCTGAGAGGCCCCCCTCCGCGCATGACCACCCGGTGCGGCCAGCGCAGGAATATGACACGGCTTCCGCATGAATGGGCAAACCTACCGGAGCGAGCGCCGGTATGCTTTGCCCACCATGCGCGGGATGGTTTTCCAGCTTCTTGGTACGCGCACCAGCCGCATGATGGGCTGGCCTTTCGGGCGATAATGACGAGGAGGACAGGCATGCGACGAGTTCCAACGTTAGGTTCCCTGGAGCAGCGTGGCGCGCGGCGCCTGGGCGCGCAGGTTGTGGTGGGGCTGACCGCCGTGCTTCTGCTGGCAGCGTGTGGCGGCGCCGTGTCGTCGCCCGCGGCGACCGAGGCGCCGGTCGCTCAGCCGGATGCGGCGGCCTCGCAGCAAGGCCCGATCAAGATCGCGATCATTGCCCCCATCACTGGTGAGGCGGCCTCGGTTGGGACGCCCCAGCTCAACTTTGCGCGCCTGGCCGTCGAGCAGTTCAACGCCGGGCATGGTATCGACATCGAGCTCGTCGAGGCCGACACCGAGCTTGATGCGGCCAGGGCCGCCACGCAGACCCAGCGCCTGGTCGAGGACCCGGCGATCTACGCCATCATTGGCCCCGCGGGCAGCCAGGAGGTCGCCGCGGCCGCCCCGGTCGGGGCCCAGGCCGGCATCGCCATGATCTCGCCGTCGGCGACCCGCCCAGATCTGACTGAGCAGGGCTACAAGCACCTGTTCCGCGTCGTGCCGCGTGACGACGTGCAGGGCCCGACCAACGCCCGCTATATGGCCGACCAGCTCGGCGCCAAGAAGGTCTGGATCATCGACGACCAGTCGAGCTATGCCACCGGCCTGGCTGACGAGGCTGAGGAGGCACTGCGGGCCGAGAACATCGCCGTGGTCCGCGAGTCGGTCAGCCAGGACATCAGCGATTTCTCGGCGCTGGTCACGCGGATGAAGGCGGACGGCCCCGACGTAGTCTTTGTGCCCTGGCAGATCGCCGCCAATGGGGTGCTGCTGGCCCGCCAGATGGACGAGCAGGGCGTCGACGCGACCCTCTTCGGCGGCGACGGCATGCTGACCGAGGACTTCATCAAGGGGGCGGGCGGCGCCACCGACGGCGCCTACGCCTCGTTCTTTGCGCCCGACGTGACCACGATCGAGACGGCGCAGCCTGTCGTGGACGCCTACACGGCCCGGTACGGTGAGGTCGGGCCCTTTGGCCCGCCCGCCTATGTGGCGACGATGGTGGCGCTGGAGGCCATCGAGCGCGCGGCCCAGGGCGGCCAGCTCGCGCGGGCCAGCGTGCTCGCCGAGGTCGCGGCGACGCAGCAGCCGAACAGCCTGATGGGCATCCCCATTCAGTTCGACGCCAAGGGCGACATCAAGGACGCCTCCTTCTTCCTGTTCCAGGTTCGTGATGGAGAGTTTGTCCCAATCAAGTAGGTGGCTTTGCGGAGGCGTATGGATCACATGCTCCAGCAACTGCCCCAGCAGCTCGTGAACGGCCTGACCCTGGGCGGGGTCTATGCGCTGCTGGCGCCGCGGGCGCTGGGAGCGGATCGTGCAGCGCGCCGCGACGATCAACCCCCTCGCGCTGAGCGGTGGGCTGGGCGTGCTGGGCGGCTTGATCCTCCTGAGCGGCGCCGACTATGTCTTGCGCGTCGCCGCCATGGCCTGCGTCATGGCGATCCTGGCCCTGGGCCTGAGCGTGATCGTGGGCCTGGTCGGGCTGCTCGACCTGGGCTACATTGCCTTCGCCGGCGTCGGCGGCTACACCTACGCCCTGCTCGCCTCGGGCCAGCTCGGGGTCCATCTGCCCAGATGGGCCGCCCTGGCCCTGGCGGTCCTGGCGGCCATGAGCGTTGGGCTGGCGCTCGGCCTGCCGGCGCTCCGGCTGAGCGGCGACCACCTGGCGATTGTGACCCTGGGCTTCGCGCAGGTGTTCGTCCTGCTGGCCTTGAGCCTGAACCGGGTGCGCCTGCCCTGGTCGAGCGCGGAGCTGGACCTGACGGGCGGCCCGAATGGGATCGTCGGGATCGACGGGGTCCAGCTCTTTGGCTGGGCGCTGAGCGGACAGCGGGCCTATGTGCTGCTGCTGCTGGTCGTGCTCGGCCTCCTCCTGCCCGGGCTCAGCAGCATCGACCGCTCACCCCTGGGGCGCGCCTGGCGGGCCATCCGCGAAGACGAGCTCGCCGCGGCGGCCCTGGGCCTGCCGGTCCGGCGGCTCAAGCTCCTGGCCCTTGCCGTCGGCGCGGCCGTCGCCGGGCTGGGTGGCGCGCTCTACGCCGCGTGGCAGGGCGCCATCTTCCCCGCCGACTATGGGATCGATGTGCTGCTGACCATCTACGCGATGGTGCTGCTCGGCGGCCTGGGCAGCTTGCCCGGCGCGGTGCTGGGCGCGCTGCTGTTGACGGCCCTCCCCGAGCTGCTGCGCAGCCCGGCCACGGCGCAGCTGCTGTTCTATGGGGGCGGCCTCGGGGTGGTGCTGCTGGCCCTGCGCTGGCGGGGCGTGGCCCTGCTTGCCCTCGTCGCCCTCATGGTGGCGCTGACCCGGCTGGTCGCCCGCTTCCTCTGGCCAGGGGCGCCCGTGGCTCAGGGCTGGCTGATCACGCCGCCTAACCCGGAGCTGACCGGCAACCTCGCGGCGGCAATGCCTCCGGTAAATCGACCACGCTGAGGACTATTCTCGGGTTGGTGCGGCCGACCAGTGGGCAGGTCGTCTTCGCAGGTGAGCCCATCACCGGGCTCCCAACCTCCGCGCGCATCCTGCGTGGGATCGCCGTCGTGCCCGAGAACCAGCGGCTCTTCGCGCCGCTGAGCGTGCGCGAAAACCTGCTTATGGGCGCATATCTGCGGCGCGACCGGGCCGGTGTCGCCGCGGATCTCGAGCGGGTCTTCACGCTGTTTCCGCGCCTGTACGAGCGCCAGCATCAGCCGGCGGGAACGCTTTCCGGGGGCGAGCAACAGATGCTTGCCTTCGGGCGGGCGCTGCTCAGCCGTCCGCGGCTCATCTTGATGGACGAGCCCTCTATGGGCCTGGCACCGCGCCTGGTCGAGCAGACGTTCCAGCTCATCCAGGAGCTCCGCCGTCAGGGTGTCACTATTCTCATGGTCGAGCAGAACGCTAACCAGGCCTTGCAGATCGCCGACCGGGGGTATGTGCTCCAGATGGGCCGGATGGTGCTCGAGGGAAGCGCTGCCAGCCTGCGTGACAACGAGCATTTGCGCCGAGCCTACCTGCACAGGGCTCCCTAGCGCGAGAACGTATTGGCCCCGCGGCGCAGGAGACTCCGTCAGCGGGCCGATCCGATCCCCCCGTTGGGCCGATCACGCGAACAGCCCCATGGGCGTCCGCCACGCCTGCGGCCGCGCCTACAAAGACCTCTATAACCGCTTACGCATGCTCGGCCGCTCGGCGGCCGCCAGCTCGTTGTAGAGCGGGATCTGGAGGTGAGCGACGGCCAGCGTTCGGGCAGGCTCGGGGGCCGGGGTGGCCGCTGGTGCGCGCCGCGCCAGGTCAGGATGAGCTCGTTCAGCCCCCAGGCCTATGACACGAGCAGCGCGCCGGTGTGACACCAGATGAGCAGTCGCGACCATGCTGCGATCGAATCGTGGTTCCAACTGGTCGTATACTGAGGCCGAGTACGATCCATCACGGCGGTGCGCCTCACGACTAGTCGCTTCTGCTCGGACCTCACCCGCCTTCCTCTGGCTATGGGCCTTACCACTGCTGTGGCACTCCGCCACGTCGCGGTGGATCCTCCCGCCGGGCTTTCTAGCACGGCCATATCCATCGCGCCAACAATCAGCATAGGAAGAGCAGCCATGCGCCAACACTGGTTTCATTTTCTCACGAACTTGCCCGTTCGCGATCCGCTGGCGCGGCGGCAGACGCCCCTGCTGCTGATCGTGCTGGGCTGCTTATTCGCGTTGTCCCTGCTGCGCCTGCTCTTCTTTTTTGCCGTGGACCAGGCCACGATTGGCGCGATCCCCACGATCGCGGTCGATACGATCTCCCTGGTGGCACCGGCTGTCGCCGTCCTCCTCCTGCTCCGGGGCCACTTTGCCGCCGCGGCCCTCCTGGCCGCGCTGGCGATGCTCCTGACCCTCGTCATTGCTACCATTGCCAACGGCCTCCGCGATAGTGGCATGCTGCCCCTCGTCTTCGCGCTGCCGATCGTGTTCACCGGGCTGCTCCTCGATTGGCGCGGGCTGGCCCTCGTGGTGGGGATGAGTTGTGCCGTTGTGATCGGGATTGCGGTGCTCGAAAGTCAGGGCTCGCCCTGGGTTGGGTTCGCCCCCTCGCCCGAGCTCCCGGCCAGCATGGCCTCGATCTTCGTGTTCGTCACGGGCCTCCTCGTCGTCCTGCTCAACCGGTTCCGCCAGGATTACCGGCGCGAGCTCGCCGAGCACCTCCGCGTCGCGGCAACGCTGCGCCAATCCGAGGCGCGGTTCGCCACCGCCTTTCGCGCCAGCCCCGCCGCCCTGGCGATGATCCGCCTGCGCGATGATGTCTTCCTTGATGTGAATGCGACCTTTGCGCGCCTGCTCGGCTATGACCGCGACGAGCTGATCGGCCAGCGCGGCGACGCGCTGGCGCTCTTTCCTGGCCCTACCCAGAGCGCTAACATCGTCACGCTCCTGCGCGACGACGGAACAGTCCGCGACCAGGAGGTGCAACTGCGCACCAAGGGCGGGGCACTCCGCGAGGTGCTCATCTCCCTCGAGGCGCTGGATCTGGACGGCGAGCCGTGCGTCCTGGGGATGGCCGTCGACATCACCGATCGGAAGCGGGCCGAGCATGACCTGCAGCAGACCACGCTGGACTTACAGGCACTGGTGAACGACCACGTCCAGCTGCTCGCGCGCGAGCAGCATGCGCGCCGGGTCGCCGAGGCGCTGCACACGACGGGGCAGCTCCTGGCCCGTCCGCTCGACTTAGACTCCATCCTCGAGACGCTGCTCGACGTGCTGCAGCAGCTGATCCCCTACGATAGCGCCAATATCATGCTGCCCGATGGCGCGAGCGGGTTCCGGGTGCGGCATTGGCGTGGGTATGAGCGCTGGACCGACCCCGCCCTGCTCACGACGCTGGTCTTCGATCCGACGCAGAAGCCGCTGATTCACGCGATCGTCACCACGCAGCGCAGCGTCCTGGTCCTGGACACGCACCAGGAGCCGTCGTGGACCCCGATGCTTGGCCCCGACCATATCCACTGCTGGTTGGGCGTGCCGCTCATCGCCGGGAATACCGTCGTGGGGATTTACTCGATCGACCGTCAGCGCCCGAACTCGATCACGGAAGCAGACGTTCGTCTCGCGGAGACCCTGGCAGCGACAGCTGCTACGGCGATTGAGCGCGCGCAATTGTTTGCGCAGGTGCAGGATGAGCGCGGGCTGCTGGCGAGACGGGTGGCGGAGCGCACCGCCGACCTGAGCCTGGCCAACGCCGAGCTGGCCCGGGCCGCACGGCTCAAGGATGAGTTCCTCGCCACGATGAGCCATGAGCTGCGCACGCCGCTCAATTCCATCCTCGGCCGCGCCGAGGCGCTCCAGGAGGCGATCTACGGCCCCGTGACCCCCCAGCAGGTCGGCGCGCTCCACGGTATCACCGAGAGCGGCCAGCACTTGCTGGCCCTGATTAACGATATCCTCGACCTCTCCAAAATCGAGTCGGGCCGGCTGAGCCTGGAGTGCAACACCCTCAAGGTCGATCTGCTGGGCACGATGGCCCTGCGCATGGTCGCCCAGCTCGCGCTGGTCAAACAGATTGCGCTCACCTCAAGCTTCGATGGCCAGGTGCAGCGGCTGGTCGCCGATGAGCGGCGGCTGAAGCAGATCCTGGTCAACCTGCTCGCCAACGCGGTCAAGTTCACCCCCGAGGGCGGCCAGGTTGGCCTCGAGGTGCGCGGCAACCCGGAGCAGCAGACGATGTCCTTTACCGTCTGGGATACCGGGATCGGGATTGCGGCAGAGGATATGCCCCGGCTCTTCCAGCCCTTCGTGCAGCTCGACAGCCGCCTGAG
>JAAXUL010001148.1 GCA_013336035.1 Chloroflexales bacterium | reverse complement strand
CGGCCGCACCGGCCGCCTCTTCGCCGTCGAGCACGAGGCCGTCACGCCCGACCTGCTGATCCTGGCCAAGAGCATCGCCGCCGGCCTGCCCATGGGCGCGGTCGCCATCCACGAGCGCCACGGCCCTCTGCCCGGCGGCGCCCACGGCAGCACCTTCGGCGGCAACCCCCTGGCCTGCGCCGCCGCCCGCGCCGCCCTTAGGGCCTACCAGGACGAGGGCCTGCCCCGCCAGGCCGCCGAGAAGGGCGCCTGGCTTATGGGCCGCCTGCGCGAGCTGCGCCTGCCCGCCGTCCGCGAGGTGCGCGGCCTCGGCCTGCTCGTCGGCCTCGAGCTGAAGACCCGGGTCCAGCCCACGCTCCAGGCGCTGCTCGAGCGCGGTGTCCTCGCCCTCCCCGCCGGCCCTACCGTGCTGCGCCTGCTGCCGCCCCTCGTCATCACCTACGAGGAGCTGGAGCAGGTCGTGGCCGCTATCGAGGCGGTGCTGCGCGGCTCAGCGGAGACGAGGGACGAAGGGCGAAGGGCGAAGGACGGGCAGTAGGCACAGACTGCGGATCGTTCGTCGTTGGTCGTTCGTCACTGCCATGCACAAAATCGGTATCATCGACCTTGGCTCGAACACGACCCGCCTGATCGTCATGGCCTACGAGCCAGGGCGCTGCTTCCGCCTGACCGACGAGGTGAGCGAGGTGGTGCGCCTGGCCGAGGGCGCCGGCGCGACCAGCCGCCTGCGCCCCGAGCCTATCCGCCGCGCCGTCACCGCGCTGCGCATGTTCGAGAGCTTCTGCCACGGCACCGGCGTCGAGCAGATCATCGCCGTCGGCACCAGCGCCATCCGCGAGGCCGTCAACCAGGAGGAGTTCTGGTCGGCTCTGCACCACGCCACCACCCTCAACCTGCGCATCATCAGCGCCCAGGAGGAGGCCTACTACGGCTACCTCGGCGCCACCAACGCCCTCGGCCTGCGCCACGGCTTCACCTTCGACACCGGCGGCGGCTCGACCCAGGTCGTCGCCGTCGCGAACCGCCGCCCCGCCGAGAGCTACTCGGTCCAGGCCGGCGTCGTCCGCTTCACCGAGCGCTACGTGCGCAGCGACCCGATCAGCAAGGGTGACCTGCGGGCGCTGCGCGACGCCGCGCGCAGCGCCTTCACCAGCCTCGACTGGCTGCGGGCCGACCCGGCCCACACCCTCGCCGGGATGGGCGGCACCGTCCGCACCCTGGCCCGCATCGATCAGAAGACCCGCGCCTACCCCATCGACCGCCTCCACGGCTATGTGCTCAGCCGCGAGGGCCTCGCCGCCTGCCTCGAGCAGCTGGCCCGCAAGAGCCGCCGCGAGCGCGCGCAGATCCCCGGCCTGAAGGAAGAGCGCGCCGACGTCACCCTGGCCGGCGCGGTGATCATCGAGCAGCTTATGGACAAGGGCGGCTTCCAGCAGCTCTCCGTCAGCGGCCAGGGCGTGCGCGAGGGCCTCTTCTACGCCCACTTCCTCGCGGGCGCCGACCCGCCGATGCTCGACGACTCGCGCGGCTTCAGCATCCTCAACCTGGCCCGCCTGAGCCACTACGAGGAGGCCCACTGCCAGAAGGTCGCCGCGATCAGCCTCAGCCTCTTCGACCAGCTCATCCCCCTCCACGGCTATGGCCCCTGGGAGCGCGAGCTGCTGGGCTACGCCGCCACCATCCACGACGTCGGCGTGGCCGTGGGCTACTACGACCACCACAAGCACAGCGAGTACCTGGTGCATAACGCGACGCTGCTCGGCTTCAGCCACCGCGAGATCGCTATCCTGGGCGCCCTGGTGCGCAACCACCGCAAGGGCTTCTCGGACCTCAGCCTGTACGCGCCTGTGCTCCAGCCCGACGACGGCGCCCGCGTCGCCCGCCTCAGCGCCCTGCTGCGCCTGGCCGAGTACCTCGAGCGCAGCAAGAGCCAGGTGGTCCGCGCGGTGCGCGTCACGATCGGCGAGTCGGTCCGCGTCACCGTCGAGGCCGCCGGCGACGCCTCGATCGAGATCTGGGACACCAACCGCCGCGCCGGGCTGTTCCGCAAGGCCTTCGATAAGGATATCGAGATCGTCGCGGGGTAAGGCCGCCACAAGGGGCGAGCACCGGGGCGCCCATTGTGGGCGCCCTTACACTAGGAGCGCAACGATGCGGTTGCTGTGGAAGATCCTCGGCTGGGCTGTCGGCATGATCCTCGTCGTGGCTCTGGTCGCCGGCGGCGGCGGCTACCTCTGGCTGCGCCGCTCGCTGCCCCAGACCAGCGGCGAGCTGCGCGCCCCCGGCCTCGCCGCCCCCGTGCAGATCATCCGCGACCGCGACGGCGTCCCCCACATCAGGGCCCAGAGCGAGGCCGACGCCCTCTTCGCCCTCGGCTACGTCCACGCCCAGGAGCGCCTCTGGCAGATGGAGTTCCAGCGCCGCATCGGCCAGGCCCGCCTCTCCGAGCTATTCGGCCCCTCGACCCTCGAGACCGACAGATTCCTGCGCACCCTCGGCGTCTTCCGCGTCGCCCAGAGCGCCTACGCGGCCCTCGCCCCCGAGCCGCGCGCCCTGCTCGAGGCCTACGCCGCCGGGGTCAATAGCTTTGTCGACAGCCACCAGGGCCAGCTCCCCGTCGAGTTCACCATCCTCGGCGCCACCCCCGAGCCCTGGCGCCCCGAGGACTCGCTCGCATGGGCCAAGATGATGGCCTGGGACCTGGGCGGCAACTGGAGCGAGGAGATCCTGCGCGCGCGCCTCACCTCGCGCGTCGGCCCCACCGCCGCCGCCCAGCTCATGCCCGCCGCCGGCCGCGACGACCCGCTCATTCTGCCGGATGGGGGAAAAGCCGCTGCGGCGGGCGGCCTGGCGCCCAGGGC
>JAAXUL010001147.1 GCA_013336035.1 Chloroflexales bacterium | reverse complement strand
CTGGGCGTCGCGCCAGGCGTGCTGGTGCGCGCGCGTGGCGGCGGCGCCGCCACGGTGGGGGTGGCCATAGGAGCAGGGGCGCTGGTGGGTTGGGTGGCGGCAGCGCCGCTACAGCCTGCCAGAACCAGCGCCAGCGCGATGAACCAGTCAACATGTATCGTGCGCATTGTATGTCACAGGCCCCGCGCTCGCAGCGACTCGGTGCCGACCAGTCCGATCAGCACGATCGCTCCTGTCGGGCTATGGCCCGCGCGTCGGCCGCGCTGACCGTCAGACTCGTGACCTTCCCGGCCAGGCGCTGGCCCCGCCGCTGCCAGGTCAGCCCGCCGTCAGGGCTGGCCCAGAGGCGTCCATGCGCATAGAGCGCATAGAGCTGGACGGTGCCGTCGGCGGCGACGTGGGTCGGGGCGTGGGTGATCGTCGTCGCAGTGCCGTCGGCCAGATCGGAGCGCCAGGTCGGCTCATCGAAGCGGGCGCCCTCCCGGTCAGGCACATCAAACAGCCGGGTTGGCCGGGTTGTAGGTCAGCACGCGGCGCTCGAAGGGCTGGACCATCACGTCGCGCATGACCCCGGCGACGGGCACGCGGGCCCAGAAGGCGTCGGCGATCGGGTCGCCCGCGATGGAGATCCAGTCGAAGAGCGGTGAGGCCTGAACGTAGCGCCCGTCGCGATAGCTGACCCCGCTCTGGGTCAGGAAGTCCCAGAAGGCGCGCGGGATGCCGTAGCCGTTGGCCACCTGGACGATCCGCGTCGCGGGGAGGTCGGCGAACTCGGGCGCGCCGACGCGGCCCTCGGGGGTCAGCCGCTCGGCCACAGTGTCGCCGGGGCGCAGCTGCGGCTGGGCCCGCACATAGGGACGCAGGTCGGCGTAGGTGGGAAAGCCGGCGTCGGGGTCGCCGGCCACGGGGATGGTAGCGGCGTCGAGGAAGATGAAGTCGCCGTTGCCGACCTGCACCCGCCCATCGATCATATCGCGGGCCAGCAGGCCGCCGGTCACAAACCAGGGGCTGGTCGGGTCGGCGCTCGGGTCGTTGATCTCCATCCGACCTTTGTCGAAGTACTGCACCGGGCGGCTCTGGCCCGGGCCCTCGCTGTACCACTCGCCGAGCTCGGGAGTGAACGGCCCCGGCCCCCAGATCCAGGAGTGGCTGCCCCGGCCCTGCCGGACCGAATAATCAGTGCGCTCCCAGACTGCCTGGAAGGCCGGCTGGCTGATATCCTGGGCCGCGAGGAGCGTGGGGAGCAGCAACGCCAGGACCACCATCCCGCCCAGCAGACGGCGCAGCGGGTGGTTCGTGAAACCCAACGAAGCGCTCATAGCACGACCTCCGAGTTCCAGGCGATCAGAATCTGCATCGCCACATCCCAGGCAGGAGTCGTATACTCAGTCCAGAGTTCAGTGCTTGCGACATGCGTGACAATCAGTATAAATCTGTATGCTCACCATAGGGGTAGAGGCTGCGTAACAGTCTATAGCAGCTCCTCCACCTGCGACGATGCTGAAAGAGGCCGGGATGAAAGTGTATCGTCTGGCGAGCGTGCTCATCCTGCTCGCGCCGCTGCTGGCCGTGACCAGCCCCAGCCGCTCTGGCGCGGGATGCGGAAGCAGGGGTGGCTCAGCAGCAGCACCAGCCGCCCGCCCGGCCGCAGCGCCCAGGCAGCCGAGGCCAATGCCGGCTCCAGCGGCTCGATACTCCTCGCGCTGGCGCTCTGGGATGGAGCGTAGCCTCTGGCGCACCATCTCAGCGGCTGGTCGCGCCCCCAGCCGCTCGAAGATGTCCAGCGCCAGGAGCAGCGCCGAGCGATCACCATCCATCAGCCCCATGGCGCGCTCGTAGGGGCATCCAAGCTGCTCTCATGCCTCCGCCGCGCGCCAGCCGCCGTCAATCTGGAGCGCCAAAGAACGTGCCGCCCACGGTGGCACCAGCGCCCGATTGGGCCAGTCATCATCTGCTGTGGTCGGCGGATCAGATGTAGTACATCACATTGCCGGCCCGCTCGCGCTTGCGCTGGCAGAGTTCGTCGAGCGTGCGCACGGCGAGGATCTGCTCGAGGCGGCCCCGCAGCGTGGTCCAGACCTCGCCGACCAGGGCGTGGTCCTCGGGCACGGTGGAGCGCAGGCCGTCCCGCGCCGGCTCGTCCGGCAGCAGCGGGCCTTCTAGCGCGGTGAGGATCTCGAGCAGGGTGATCGCCTCGGGGTGGCGGGCAAGCATATGGCCGCCCTGGGGCCCGCGCAGGCTCTCGATCAGCCCGGCGCGGCGCATGGTGATCAGCAGCTGGTTGAGATAGTTGACGGGGATGCCCTGCCGGCGGGCGATCTCCTCGCTCTGGATCGGGCCCTCGCCGAAGCGCTGGGCCAGATCAAAGAGCGCCCGCAGCCCGTAGTCGCCTTTGCTCGAGATGCGCATGCTAGTTCCGATGTGTTTATCAGTTTGTGTGACAATGGTCGTTCATCGTCGTCGCAGGGCGAGGTGATGGCACTATCAGGGCTTGCGGCAGCCCCGGGTATGCGCTGCTCCCTGCGCGGGCCCGCTCCCACGCGGCGCCCGGGTTGTAGATAAATCTTAGCTCTTTGCCTGATCTTGTCAAGATGCCCGTTCGCCTCGCCAGCGCTTCCCGACTGCTTGACAGACTCGCCGGACCTGCGTATAGTTGATTTTAACGATTAAGTTGCCCAATAAAGTTAACTTCTATCGCACGCGCGCAGGAGACGCCCATGGCCCGCATCTACGACAGCATCACCGAGCTGATCGGCAAGACCCCGCTCGTCCGCCTGGGCAAAGTCAACGACACCCCGGCCACCGTCGTCGCCAAGCTCGAGTTCTTCAACCCCGCCAGCAGCGTCAAGGACCGCATCGGC
>JAAXUL010001146.1 GCA_013336035.1 Chloroflexales bacterium | reverse complement strand
TCATCGCCAGGGCGGCGGGGCTGGCGCGAAAGGCGGTGGCGAACCGCGCCTCGGATTGGCGCAGCGTTGCCGCGACGCGGAGGTGCTCGGCGAGCTCGCACCGGTAATCCTGGCGGAACCGGTTGAGCAGGACGACGAGGAGGACGGTGATAACCGCGAAGGTTGCGGCCATGCTGGCTGGGAATTCAGGCGCCGGGGCGAAGCCGACCGCGGGCGAGCCCTGGCGCTCAAGCACCGCGATCCCGATCACCGCAGCGCAGCTGAGCCCCGCCACCAGGCTGAGCCAGCGCCAATCGAGGAGCAGGCCGGTGAAGACGAGGGGCAGCGCGAAGACCAGGGGGAGCATGCCGCTGTGGCGGAGGCCGCTCGCCACGGTCGCAATGATGATGGCCACGAGCATGGACAACGTGGCCAGCAGGGTCGCGGCGGTGAAGTGCCCGCGGCGCAGCAGCACGATCGCGAGGGCCGGTGCGCTGAGGGAGATCGTATCCACGACAAGCGTGGGCATGGCGCCAATCGCTGCCTGGTCCGCGGCAAAAAAGAAGAGGGAGCGCAGCAGCGACAGGGCGAACATACAGACGAGCACCAGGAGGAGCAGTGGGGCCTGCCGCCGCGCCAACGGGTCGCGGATGGGCAGGTGCATGAGGTGGTGGAACCAGCGAGCGTGCATACCAACGCGTCCTGTGGTAAGGGTGGAGGCCCCATACACAGGCTCGTATTGGGCAACCACTCAGAAGAGAGCTTACGTGAAGCGGTCAACGGACTGCGGTAACGGCTGAGGCCATCGCTGTCGCAGGCAACGCCGTGCGCAAGAGCTCGCGTGAAGTGGTCAACGGACATAGGCGCATCACCTCGGCGTTGCCCGTAAACGCCTGGGGGTGGCTCATCAGCTGGTAGCGCTCGACGCGCAGGCCGCGCTCCTTCAGCGCCAGCACCAGATCGTTGGTGTCGAGCAGGGTCTGGTCGAGGGCGGGGCCGCATAGCCCGCTCGGGCAGCACATCGGCGGGTCGTAGAGCGCCACGTCGGCCTGGGCGGGGGCGGCGGGGCGAACATCCAGCCGCGAGATCGTGCTCATTGGAACAGGCTCCTGTACAGAGCGGGCGTAGCCGGGTGGCTTACACGGTGACGGCGTCGGTCAGTGGGGCGAACAGGCACCCCAGGGCGTCGGCGCGGACGCTGGGGCGCGCCAGGGTGAAATACTCGTTGCAGGCCAGGTGCCCGGCCTCCTCGGCGGGCGGGCCAGCGAAGGGCGGGTGCTGGCTGGCGTGGCACTGCATCGCGCGCACCTTCGCCTCACGATACGGGCCGATGTCGATGACGACGACCGTGCCACCCTGATGGCGCACTACGCGCAGCTCGGCATCGCCCTGGCGATCCCGTCGGATCAAGGGCAGAAGGATCTGCCCGCGCTAACGGTGGCGGTGCTGTGCCGGGCCAACAGCGCCCGCTCGCAGCTGACCGAGGGCTGGTTGCGCGCCCTCCGAGGTGGGCGGCTCACGGTGCGCAGCGCCGGCACCCAGCCGGCCGCGCTGCACCCCCTTGCCGAACAGGTGATGGCCGAGGTGGGCGTCAATATTGGGCACCAGCACGCCAAGCACGTCGATGCGCTCGCCCAGCTGCGCCCCGATGTCGTGGTGACGGTCTGCGATATCGCCGCGCCAGACAATGCGTGATGACGGGCAGGCATGTCCGGCGGTAGACGGCGAGGAGCGGCTCGGCGGTCAGATCGTTCGCCGGCCCGCCCTCGGTGGCGAGCCGGCGCGTCCCCAGCGCGTCCCCAGCAAGCGGCGTGCCGACAAGGGCTAGAGCGTCAACGTTGTGAAAGCGCGCGCAGAGTTCCAGCGCCTGGCACGCATCGTTCCGTCCACAGGACGGGTTGCTCCGAGCAACTGTATTGACAATGTTCAATCTATCTGCTATCCTCACTCCTGAGGAGCATGACCATGGACGAGACGCTAGCGCTCACCGAAACCCGCGCCCCCGGCTGCTGCACCCCTGATCTGGCACCGCGCCTCAGCGCCGCGGCAGCCAAGCTCTTGAGCGATGACCTGACCCTGCTGGGCCACCCCATCCGGCTGCAGATCCTCGATCTGCTCGCCCAGCGCGACGGCCAGATCTGCGTCTGCGACCTCGAGGCGGCCCTGCCGGTCAAGCAGCCCACCGTCTCGCACCATCTCAAGCTCCTACGCGAGGCCGGCCTGATCGACTGCGAGCGCCGCGGCCTCTGGGCGCACTACTTCATCAAGCGCGAGAACCTCGCCGCCCTCCGCGCGCGCATCCTCGGCGCCCTCGACGCCGTGCGGTGACTACTCCCTGGCCAGGAGGGGCGCCGCATTTTTTTGTGCCTAATGTATCGAAGTCTGTCAATGAAACGAGGTATACGATGAGCGAGAGCACGATCGATCCGACCGCCATCAAGGCCACCGTCCAGGAGCACTACGGGAACGCCATCAAGACGGCCGCCGAGGCCGCGAGCTGCGGCCCGAGCGCCACAAGCTGCTGTGGCCCGAGCGCCACAAGCTGCTGCGGCCCGACCAGCACCGAGCTGACCCTCCACGGCCCCGAGGCGCTGGCCACCCTGCCCGAGGGCGTGGTCACCGCCTCGTTCGGCTGTGGCAACCCCCTGACCCTGGCCAGCCTCACGCCCGGCGAGGTGGTGCTCGACCTGGGCTCGGGCGGCGGCCTCGAGGTGCTCCTGGCCGCCCAGCGCGTCGGCGCGACGGGCTACGTCTATGGCCTCGATATGACCGACGCGATGCTCGAGGTCGCGCGGGCCAACGCGGCGAAGGTGGGGGCGCAGAACGTGGCCTTCCTCAAGGGCGACATCGAGGCCATCCCCCTGCCGGACCAGTCGGTGGAC
>JAAXUL010001145.1 GCA_013336035.1 Chloroflexales bacterium | reverse complement strand
CTCCTGGTGAGAAGCGATACGCCACCAGGAGGCATCGTCACACGGGCATCAGCAGGCAGCAAGGCAGCAAGGAAATAGGCAGCCAAGGGGTAGAGACTCTCTGCGCGAAGCGCTTCGTTCAACGCGCATTACTGAGCGTAAGGGCTGCCAGGAGGTGAGCCGAATCGCGGATTTACGGCGTTGAGAAGGGGAATAACCGATCACCTCACGGCAGCGACTATGTCGAGGTCTCGCTACCCTGCCGCCACCATGCAGCATATCGCCGCGATTACGTCGCCGTCTCGAAGTGGATGCCGGCGAAGATCTGGCCGCCCCTAGTGCCGACGGTGTTCTGCGACGCGGTTGTCGCCGCACGGAACGCGTGGTTCAGTGCGTAGGTAGCTGTGCCTGGGGGCTGAGACAGTTCTATACCTCGCTTTGCGGTCGACCGGCATGAGGTCCTCACCCCTTAAGGTGTAGTCGGTACACTTCCCTCGCTCTCGACTTGGCGCTACGATGAGTTGTACCAACCAGCGGCAGCGATCCAGTGTGCCCGCCGGTGTCCCTGTATCCTCCTCGAGCGTTACGTGGCAGCGCATCAGCGGGAGTACAGCGATGACCAGCAACGTCAACAATGGTGTGAGATCTTACCTGGACTGGTCCGACAAGGGATGAGCCTGCCCAGTGAGCGCGTCGAGCGGTGGAACTTCGGGGTCGGCTTTGTCGTTGGCAGGGTCGTGGGCGCGCTCGTCGCGGTGCGGTTTAGCGTCACCGGCCTGATGCCGATCGAGGCGAACCCGGCGTTCAGGCTCAGCGCTGCTGCCGCTCATCTTCATCGGCTTTGTGGGCATTTTTTATCCAGGCGGGCAGTGAGGAGATGCTCTTTCGGGGCTATATCACCCAGTTCGCCAGGCGCTTCACCGCCAACCCGTACCTCTTCATCGGCGCGCCGGCGGCGCTCTTCGCCCTGCCCCACATCGTCAACATCGTCGCGCTGGGCGGTACCATCTTCGTCGCCATCCCCTATCTGATCGCAGGGCTGTTGTACAGCTGGACCGCCTACAAGACGGGCTCACTCTGGATGAGCCTCGGGCTGCACCTCAGCAACAATTTCGCGAACCTGGTGCTCGACGGCACCGTCGGCGATATCCTGCCATCGGCGGCGCCATTTCAGGTCCAGGTGCCGAGCCTTGCGATCACCATCTGGCGCTGGCTATTCTTCCTGCCGCTCCTGGGCGCCCTGCTAGTCGGGCTGATGGTCGTGAGGGCTGTCGCCCTCTGGTCCGGCCATCACCGCTCGTTCGCCGGTCGAATATACTATACCCTGCTGCTGCTTGCGGGCCTGGTCGGCCTGGGGAGCATGTCTGCCCTCGGGGTGCTTGGCCTGACGTTTGGGTGAGACTTGACCTGTGAGGGAAGCTGTCCATGATCGAGGATGTTGAGGCGGCACTGGGCGCCAACCCGGCGGAGGGCTGGGGCGTGCTGGTCGTCTGCCTTCTGGCCGGGCTGGCGATTGACCTGCTCCTTCACCTCATCCAGCGCTGGGCCGGCCACCGCGGCTGGCGCTTCTTTGGCGTCCTGGTCCACGCGCTGCGCGGCGTGCCCACGACACTCGGTGTGACGCTCGGCGCGCTCGCTGTCATCTGGCTAGCCGGGTTGCCCCAAGAGTATGTCATCCCCCTGGCCCGCGCCGCCTTTATCGTGCTCTTCGTCGCCCTCGCCGTCGCCGCCGTGCGCCTGCTCACCGGCCTGGTGCGCATGGTGCTCCACAAGGACCACGCCACAGTCTCGCTCGTCAATCTCCTCATCCGCGTCGTGGGAGGGCTGATCGTGCTCGCGCTGGTGCTAAGCGTGATCGGCGTCCCGGTCGCGCCGCTCCTGACCCTGCTGGCGGGCAGCAGCCTCGGCCTCAGCCTGGCCCTGCGTGAGCCCCTCAGCAATCTCTTCGCCGGCCTCCAGATCGTCGCGTCGAACCGGGTGCGACCCGGCGCCTATGTGCGCCTGGCCTCGGGCGAGGAGGGCTATATCGCCGACGTGCGCTGGTCCGACACGACGATCCGCCAGCTTGGCAATGCGACGGTGGTCGTGCCGAACACCGTGCTGACCACCGCGCTGCTGACCGACTACAACCCGCCGGATTGTGAGCTGGCGCTGGTCATCCCGATCGGCGTCCACTACCGCAGCGACCTGCGGCAGGTCGAGCGGGTGACGCTCGAGGTGGCCAGGGCCGTAACCGAGGAGGTTGCGGGGGCCGTCAAGGAGTTTCAGCCCTTCCTGCGCTTCAGCGAGCTCGGCGACTACGCGATCAAGGGCTCGGTCATCCTGCGTGTGCGCTCCTATGTCGACCAGTACCTCGTGCGGCACGAGTTTATCCAGCGCCTGCATCTCCGCTACGCCGAGGAGGGGATCGCTATCCCCTTCCCGATCGTGACGGTCGCGCACGACGCCGCGCCCGAAGCACCGCCCCCGGCTGCCGAGGAAGGTCCGGCGACCCCGACGCTGCTCACGGAGGCGAGCTCGTGAGGGACCTCTACGGCAAACTGGCTCTGCTGCTCGCGGCGCTGGCCCTGGCGGGATGCACCGCCACATCACTCTGGCTCCCCTCGCCGCCCGCCAGCACCGCGACGCCCCCTACGACTCAGACGCAGCCGCCCCTCCCGCCTGCGGCCACACCGCGCGCGGCGAGCGGCCGCATCCTCTTCGTCTCGGCACGCGACGGCGATGAGGAGATCTACGTGATGAACGCCGACGGCTCGGGGCTGCTGCGCCTCACCGACAACCCGGGCCCCGACAGCGCGCCCGCCTGGGCTCCAGACAGGCAACTCGTCGCCTTTGTCGCCGAGGTTGAGGGGGTGGAGCAGCTCTTTCTGATGCGCTCCGACGG
>JAAXUL010000351.1 GCA_013336035.1 Chloroflexales bacterium | reverse complement strand
CTGGGGCATCGCCGCCATTATCCTCGGGGCGGTGGGGGGGCGAGGCGATGGGGGGCAGATGCCCCCCTCGCGTTTGGCTCTCTGGTGCGGCGCGGCGTAGCCGCGCCGCACCCAGAGGAGGAATAGGCTGCCGATGCTCTAGTGGTTGTTCTTAGGCGCCGTGTAGACGCCCTCGTGGCGGTGGATGCGGTAGCCGACCTGCTTGAGCAGCTCGGTTGCGATAACACTCTTCTGGATCTCGTTAGTGCCCTCGAAGATACGGGTGACGCGGGCGTCGCGGTACATACGCTCGAGGGGCAGCTCACGCGAGAAGCCCATGCCGCCGTGGATCTGGATGGCCTCGTCGATGATCTCGCTGGCGGCCTCGGTGCAGTAGAGCTTGCAGATGCTGCTCTCGATGGTGGATTTCTTGCCCGCGTCAACCCGCGTGGAGCAATCGTAGACGATCTGCTCCATAGTGTAGATCTTCACCGCCATATCGGCCAGCTTGAACTGGATGGCCTGGAACTCGGCGATGGCGCGGCCGAACTGGTGGCGCTCGATCGCGTACTTCCGGCTCAGCTCGAAGGCCTCTTTGGCCGAGCCGATCGCGCCGGCGCCGAGGCCGACCCGCCCGATGTCGAGGGTCATCATCGCGATCGGGAAGCCGTGGCCCACGCCCGCGGCTCCGCCGAGCACATTCTCGGCCGGCACGCGCATATTATCGAAGTAGAGGCTGCAGGTGTGCGAGGCCTTGAGGCCCATCTTATGCTCGATCTTACCCACCTTGAAGCCGGGCATATCCTTCTCGACGATGAAGGCGGTGACCCCGCCGCGGGCGCCCTTGTGCTTGTCGGTGATGGCGTGGACGATGATCACATCGGCGAAGCTGCCGTTGGTGATCCACATCTTCTCGCCGTTGAGCACCCACTCGTTGCCGTGCAGCTCGGCCGTGGTCTGGATGTGGGCGGCGTCGCTGCCGGCGTTGGGCTCGGTCAGGGCCCAGGCGCCGATCAGGCGGCCCGCCATCATGCCCTTGAGGTACTTATCCTTCTGGGCCTCGGTGCCGCCGATCCAGACGCTCGCGGAGGCCAGCTGGGTGTGGGCGCCGATGATCACTGCGGTGCTGGCGCAGACGCGGTTCAGCTCCTCCATGAGCACGCAGTAGCCGGTGATACCCATGCCAAGGCCGCCATCCATCTCGGGGAAGGGGACGCCGAGCAGCCCCAGCTCGCCGGCCTTCTTGACCACCTCGATCGGCACCCGCTCCTCCTCGTCGATCTGGTGGGCGATCGGGCGGATCTCTTTGTTAGCGAAGTCGCGCACGGTCTGGCGCAGCATCTTGATCTCATCAGTGTGCTCGTACTCCACGGTGAGTCTCCTTGTGATAGGGGCGTAGCCACTTGCTCCGCCCTTATAGCTGTCCTTCCCCCGCCATGGCCCGCCACGTCTCGGTCGAGACGATCGGGAGGACCAGGGCTGAGGGGTGCCTGGTGTCGTGGTAGATGCTCTGGTCAGCGGCCGGGCCCGCGAGGGCTCCGGCCCGCAAGGGTCTGCTGTCGCCGCTACTGGCGCTCCAGCGTGGGTGGGCCCCACTACAGACGTGGAGCCTGATCCGGTGGCCTGCGCCGAAGCGCATGGCGGTCGCCCACATATTGATCTCGAGGCGCAGGCTGCCGTCGGGCTGTGGCTCGCCTACGCCCGGCGTGACCCGGGCGACTCCTTCGCTGACATTGAGGCTGCGCCCATTGGGGCTTACATCGCACAGGCGACCCACGAAGTCGGTGTGGGCCAGGGACGAGCGGACGTACAGCTCGAGGCGTACGTGGCCAATCACATCCACTGCCGTGGGCAGCGGCGCCGTGGTGAACGTGATCAGGTCGGGCCGGGCCTCCAGCGGCCGCTGGTCGCGGGCGCCGCCCATGGGGCTGAGGACCGGCCCGCCCAGCGAGGGCGTCGGGTCGCGCGGGTCGTAGCGGTACTGCGAGAACTCCTCCCGTGTCGTCTCGCCTGGCGCGGACGGGGCGCCAGGCGGCTCTGTGTGCAGGCTCCCTCCGGTATGGAGGAAGAAGCGGACCGCTCTGGCGGGTGGCGGCCAGAAGTCCATCTCGTGCCACTCGTGTGCGCCCATAAGGGCCAGTCGCACGGCCCGGCGCTCGAGCAGCTCGCGGCGCCCCTTAAGGTGGGCGTCGAACCACCACAGGCCCTCGCGCACGCCCTCGGCCTGGAGAGCGGGCTCGCTATGGAAGCGGGGCAGCACCGTGAGGTAGGGGCTGCGACCGGCTGCTAGCAGGTCGGTGTAGTCGGCCAGCTGCTCGGGCAGGAAGAGATCGTGCCAGCCGGCCACGAGATGGACGGCCGCGCTGACGCGGCCCAGGCCCCGATGCTGATCGACGCTGCGCCAGTAGGCGCCGTCGACCTCGGGCTCGGCGAGCCAGCGCTGGAAGAAGGGCACCGTCTCGCCGAGCGCGGCCCTATCGGCCAACGCGAAGGGGCTCGCGGCCATGGCTGCGCGCAGGGCGGCCTCGCGCCGGGGCGAGATAGCCTGGCTGATCGCCCCAAGGTTGAGGCTGCGGCCCGGCAGGTGTGTGGCCCTCAGGTAGCTTGTCCAGCGCAGCGACGACTCGTAGCCGAAGACGCCCTCGGGGTTGAATGCCCGTGAGAAGCGAGAGGACGTGATGATCGGGACGATCGCCTTGAGAAAGGGGGGCGCGTCGGCGGCCACGGCCCACTGGGTGTAGCCGAGATAGCTGGCGCCCCACAGGCCGAGGTTGCCGTCGAACCAGGGCTGGGCGGCGATCCAGTCAAGGGTGGCGCGGCCGTCGGCCTGCTCGCGCAGGAAGGGCTCGAAGTCGCCCTCGGAGCGGTAGCGCCCGCGGGTGCTCTGGACGATCACATTGTAGCCGCGCTCGGCGAAGAGCCTGGGCCCCGGCATTGAGAGGGGGCCGAGGATGCGGGTCTCGGACGGGCGGCCGTAGGGCGTGCGGATCAGGATGGTCGGGTAGACGCCGGCCGCCCGGGGGCGGAAATGGTCCGCGTAGAGCTTGACCCCGTCGGGCATCCGGATCGGCAGATCGCGCTCGACTGTAATCCCGTGCTCTGGTGGGCGTAGGCCGAGGGCGCGACCAATGATATCGCGGCGGGCGCGGTACAGGCCAGCCACCCCCAGGCTGGCAAACCCTAGTGCAGCGATAGCTCGCCGCATTAGTGGGCCTCCTGGTGTGGTGCGATGGAGCGATCAGCGTTGATCAGCAGGCCCGCCATCGGAGCTTCCTCGCTTTCGAGCGTGGGGGCGAAGGTTTAAATTAACACAGCGCGTTATAAGAAGTATACCAAAAAAGCATAGGGCCTGTCAAGATGACGCGACGCGTCAGATCGAAGGATGCTATAATCGGGTCATTACACCGCATTGAGCTCAGGCAGCCCTCTTATGATCGCGTCGCTACGCGGCACCCTGATCCACATTGGCGCCGACCACCTGGTGCTCGAGACGGGCGGCGTCGGCTACCTGGTCTACGCCCCCCGGACTGTGCTGGGCGCGGTCGGGGCTGTAGGCGAGCCAGCCTTTCTCTACACAGTGCTGATCGTGCGCGAGGACTCGATGACCCTCTACGGCTTCGCCACGGTCGAGCAGCGGCAGCTCTTCGAGAGCTTCCTGACCGTCTCGGGGGTGGGCCCGAAGGTAGCCCTGGGCCTGCTCTCGGCCGGGGCGCCCGACGAGATCCGCGGCGCCATCGCCCAGGGCGACACGGCCCGCCTGGCCCGCGTGCCCGGCATCGGCAAGAAGACCGCTGATCGCCTGGTGCTCGAGCTGAAGGGCAAGCTCGAGCTGAAGGGCCTGCCGGTCGCCGCCGTCGGCACCCCGCCCGCCGCCGTCGCCGTCAACAACGAGCTGGCCGACCTGTTGCTCAGCCTCGGCTACAGCGGGGCCGAGGCCGCCGCCGCGATCGCCGCCCTGCCCGCCGAGGCCCCGGCCGACCTCGAGGAGCGCCTGCGCCTGGCGCTGCGCTACTTCGGCAGCGCGTGAGGCCGGCCCTCTCTCAGATGATGCCCAGCGAGGCCGCGTCTTAGGCCCGCCCCTGCTACGGCAGGTGGTAGGATCGATGTGCTATGATGCACGATCATACGAGCAGCGCTCGAGATCCTCGCCCCTGCGCCCCTCAGCAAGGAGGTATGCGATGGCCGCTGAGACCGACGCCACGACCGTGAGTGACCCCCCCCGCCCCCCCCGTCGCTACGCCCGCCTTCCACCCCTCTACAAGGCGATGATCTGGACATCCTTCTTGATCAATGTGCTGCTCCTGATCGTCCTCGGCGTCCTGGCCGGCTTTATGATCCAGAACAGCCGCCAGGTGACGGCCCTGGCCACGAATGGCACCACCTTTGCGGCCAACAATGTCGCGGAGCTTCAGGACGTTGTGGCCGACCTGCAGGCCGCGACGATCGTCTACACGGTGCCCCTGGATACGCGGCTGCCGATCGAGATGGTGGTGCCGATCAACGGCGGCACGATTATGACGCCGCGCAACATCGTGCGGCTCACCGAGCCGGTGCCGCTACAGGCGCCCGCCCAGATCACCTTCCCAGGGGGCGGCGGCAACCTCAACGCCACGGTGAATATAGAGCTGCCCGCGGGCCTCGAGCTGCCGGTAGACCTGAATATGGACGTCAAGCTGATCACCTCGATCCCGGTGCAGCTCGATGTGCCCGTAAACATCCCGCTCGACAAGACCGAGCTTGGGCCGCAGTTCCAGCGTCTGGGGGCGATCGTCGACCGCCTGATCGACCCGGTGGCGCCCCTGCTGCCGATGCCCGACACGCCGCCGGATAGCAGTAAGCCTGACGCCGTGCTGCCGAAGGGCGAGGGGGCGGGCGGCGACGGCCAGGATCAACCGTAGCCGTCACAAAGACCGGGCGTGGGCGTAGCGCAGGGGCAGCCAGACGCGCACCTCGGTGCCCTGGCCGGGGCTCGATAGGATGGTGACGCGGCCGTCGAGGGCGGCGGCCCGCTCGCGCATCTGGCGCAGGCCGAGGCGCGAGCCTGGAAGCTCGCCCTGGGCGCCGGGGTCGAAGCCGGCGCCGTCATCGCCCACGATGATCAGCATGCCGCCGTCGAGCGCGCTGATCGTGACGCCCACACGGCGGGCGGCGGCGTGCTTGGCGACATTGTTCAGCGCCTCCTGCACAAAGCGGAAGGCGGCGAGCTCGAGCACATGGGGCAGGTCTGGGGGCAGGTCGCTCAGCTCGAGGTTCAGCTCCCAGCCCTGCTGGTCGGCGAACTCGGCGACGAAGCGACGCAGGGCGCCGACGAAGCCCAGCTGGCTCAGCTCGATCGGGCGCAGGGCGAAGATCGCCTGGCGCAGCTCTTCGATCTGCCGGCGCAGGTTGGCCTTCACCGCCGCGAACTCCTCGCGGAGACGCGCGGGCTCCTGGTCGAGCCAGTCCTCCCAGAGGTCGACGCGCATCCGCAGGAAGGCCAGGCTCTGCGCGACACCATCGTGGAGGTCGCGGGCGATGCGGGTGCGCTCCTCGGTGATCGCCTGCTCGAGCGCGGCGACGCTGGCGATCTCGCGGGCGCGGCGGCGGCTGCCCTGGATCGCCTCGGCTAGCTCACCGGCCACCGTGATCAGCAGGGCCTCGCTCTCGGCCGGCAGCCTGCCGTCGAGGATGCGAGCGTTGTAGCGGGCAGGGTCGTCGAGATAGGCCTCAATCCAGCCGACCGGCTCATCGTCGCCCTCGGCGAGGGGCACGATAGCGACGGCGTGAAAGCCCTTCGACAGGCCACCAGGATCCAGCACGGCGCGCGGGCCCCTCAGGTCGGGCGGCGCGGGGAGCAGGCCGAAGGCGGCGCGGGCGGCGCCCAGCTGATCCTCGGCCAGGCCGGTGCAGCGGGCGGTGAGGGCCCCGCCCTGGGCGTCGTGCAGGACGAGGGCGGCGGCGCGGGCGTTGAAGAGGCGGGCCGGCAGGGTGATGGCGTAGTCGAGGACATCATCGAGGGTGTCGCTGCTGGCGACGCGCTGGTTCAGCTCGTAGAGCAGCTCGAGGCGGGCGTTGGTGCGGCGCAGCTCGCCGAGCATGCTGGCCTCGCGGGCGTGGCGGCGCTGCTCCTGGCGGGCGGCCCAGCTCAGCACCGCGAAGATCGCCCCGGCGGCGAGGGCGCCCCAGAAGATCGCCTCGAGGGTGCGGGCCATCGGCGCTATGGGCCGGAAGCCAATCAGCGCTACCTCCGCCAGGCGCGTCAGGGCGAAGATCAGCCCGACCACACCGGCCAGAGGCCAGCGCAGACTGCGCAGAGCGGCGACAATATCGCTATGCTTGATCTTCTCGTCCGGGCGCATACGTCCCCCTGGCTGGCCGCGCTCACTTCACTGTACCCCGGAACCGGCCGGCTGTCACATATGGCGGGCGAGAGCCTCCCAGTGGAGCGGGAGGGTCTGCTCGAGATGGCGGTCGGCGATGCGCCAGGTGTGCTGGCCGTCGAGGAGGGCGGCGACGGGGGCGGCGTTCTCGGCGCCGAGGCTGCGCAGGGCGCGCAGCAGGTACTCGCCGCGGTAGAAGTTAGAGCCCCAGGGCTCGATCTGCTCGGGGCCGTACTGGACGATCCATGTGATGCGGCGGATCGCCGCGGGGTCGGCGCGCATGAGCAGGCAGATCGGGTTATTGGCGGCCAGATGGGCGGGGTCGCGGGGCCTGCCCAGGGGCGCGTCGAACATGGGCGGGGCGAAGATAGCGTCGCCAGGGCGGGCGTCGCGCCCGCGGTCAGCGGCGTAGGGGAAGGATCCATCGAAGGCGCCGACGCTGACGAACAGCTCGGGGCGGAGGGCGGCGGCCTTCACGGCCATATAGCCGCCGAGGGAGAAGCCGGCCACGGCGCGGGCCGCGGGGATGGTCCGAAAGCGTCGGTCGAGGGCGGGGATCAGCTCCTCGAAGAAGAAGCGCTGGAACAGGCCGCTCCCGATGCCGGGGGCGCCGGCGGCCAGATCGGGGCTACGAAAGTCAGTGAGCATGCCGGGCACAGCGTTGTCGGCGCTGGCCATACTGGGCATCACCAGGATCAGGGGCCCGATAGCGGCCATGGCCCGCAAGCCCTGGTAGACATCGATCACCGTTGTCCCGCCGCGGCTCTCGTCCTCGTGGGGGTTAACCCACTCGCGCTCGTGGCCGCGCAGCAGATAGAGCGTAGGAAAGCGCCGGCGCGGCGCGGCTGCATACTCGGGCGGCAGATACACGAACATGCTCTTGGTGACACCAAGGGCGCGGCTGCGTACGCGCACAAGGCGAGCGCGCGGGTCGAGGGCTGGCTGATCAGGCATAGGGCCATTATAGGCCAGGTCTAACACTCCTCCATCGCAGGGCCCATTGACGGGGCGCTGGGGCGCGGTATAATGAGGTGGCGCTACGGGGATGATTGGTTTCGACAGGGAGTGAAGGTCGTAGATTGCAGGCCGTGTCGCCCAGTCACGTAAAAGGGGCAATGCCAACAACTGGCAACACCAACATGGGCCGCATGGCCCTCGCTGCCTAACTAATTAGGTAGCCGCCCCCACCGGTTCGCTCGATGATGGGTGGCCAGGCGTCAATTAGTCGAGTGCTCCCCGGGTGACCACCTGCTGGCCTGGGGAAAAGATAAGCGGGTTGGCCCAAAGGCCGCCTTGCTCATTGTGTGGCCGCGGGCGAGCTCAAAACGATGAGCTAAGCTTGTAGCATATCTGCGGTTTAGCTTTCTGGACGGGGGTTCGACTCCCCCCATCTCCACCACTCCTTCCAG
>JAAXUL010001144.1 GCA_013336035.1 Chloroflexales bacterium | reverse complement strand
GGCCCTGGGGGCTCATCCCGACCCTCTGGGTCTCCTACCTGATCGTCGAGGCCCAGCCCGGCTGGCTGGCCGCGGGCTCGCGGCTGCTGCCCGTGGCCCAGCGGCGGGCGCTCACGGCCCGCGCCCAGGCCCTCCAGGGCAGGTGGGAGCGCCTGAGCGGCCCGTGGCGCGAGGAAGGGGCATCAGGGAGCCCGATGTACGCCGCAGCGCTCCTGTCGCCCGCCTGGGGCGAGGGCGACGACCCGCTGGGGGCAGCACCCGAGGGGCCAGGCGACGGGCGGCTCCCGCTGTCGTCGATCACCGTCGGGGAGATCGCCGGCGGCGACAACCTGCTGATCGTCGGCAACCGCGGCAGCGGCAAGACCACCCTGCTCCAGGCCATCGTCGCCCGGCGCGCCACGCGCTGCTACGTGCTCGACCCCCACAACCACCCCGGCAAGTGGCCGACGCGCGTCATCGGCGGCGGGCGCGACTTCGCGGCGATCTACGCGGCCCTTCAGAAGAGCGAGCAGGAGCTGACCAGCCGCGCCCGTCAGCTCAACGCCGACGCCGGCGCGCGCTTCGCCCCCTTCACGCTGGCCTCCGACGAGTGGGGCTCGATCACCTCAGAGGTCAGCACGGGCAAGGACCAGGACTCGCCGTGCCGGCTGATGCTGCGGCTCTTGAAGGAGGGCCGCAAGTTCGGCATCTCCTTCATCGGCTGCGCCCACGGCGACACCGCCGAGAGCCTGGGCAGCAGGGGCGACACGGTGGCGTTCCGGGCCTCGTTCGACTGGATCGTCTACTGCGGGGCGTTCGTCGCCCCGCAGCTCAGGGACATGCCCAACGTCGTGCGCCAGCTGCCGCTGGGCCGCACCCCCGAGGGCGGCACGTTCCCGCTGCTGGTGGTGGCCGTCTCGCCCGTGACCGGCGAGCGCCGGCTGCTGGATCTCCGGGGCATTGAGCGGCCGGCACCCGCCCCAGCGCCGGCCATGCCCGAGGCCGCAGCGCCCGCGGCAACGGTCAGCCTGGACACGCAGCCGCTGGGGCAGGGCGAGCCAGCCGAGCCCACACCCAGCGGCGAACGCACGACCGAACGGGCGGGTAGCACGCTCCCTGACGACCCAGAGCCCCGTCTGGGGCCGGACGCACGGACGGACACGAGCGCGCCCCCGCTCCCCGCCCTCCAGAGCCGCGAGGATCTCGTGCGGCTCCTGGTGCAGGCCGGCTGGGGGGTGACACAAATCCGCGATGTCGTCAAGGGGACGAACGCGGAGATTGGCGCCCTCGTGCGCCAGATCGAGGACGAGCGGCTGCGCGCGACGGCATCGCGCCAGCCGGCCGACTAGCCGAGCGGGAGACCCTCTATGGCAATCACGGTTCGACCGGCACAGCCGGCACATCCGGCCCAGGCGTTCGCCATCGACGAATCACTGCTGGAGCACCCGGCCGCCCAGCGCGCCCACCAGCGGGGCCTGCTGCGCGCCAAAGCCGAGGCCCTGCGCGGGGCCGAGCGGCTGGTGCAGTGGGCACGCCCGCTGCTTATCAGCGTGCTCGTCGTCAGCTTCCTGCACCTGTGGCACCAGATCGCCCGCATCGCGCCGGCGGGCGTCGCGGCCCTGCCGCTGCCGGCCTGGACGCACTGGCTCGCGGCGGCCCTGCTGACCGCCAGCGTGGACGCGACGGCGCTGTACCTCGTGGCGACCCGCTCCGCGGCGCAGTACGCCCGCCTGGGCGAGCAGGGCCGCGGGGCCGTCTGGTTCTTCTACCTGCTCACGGCCGCCCTCAACAGCGTGTTCGTGCTGACCTACACGCCGGGGCTGCCCCCGCTCATACAGGCGATCACCCCGGTGCTCTCGCTGCTGGGCGCCCTCCTGCTCGGGCTGCTCGTGCCCGTGAGCATCGCGGCCCTGGAGCGCGCCCGCCAGGTCGCCGACGTGGCCCGCCTGAGCCTGCTCGTCGAGGTCGAGACGCTGCGCGGCATCGTGGCCCAGGGCGCCGGGCCAGACCCGGCCCCGGCCCCGTCAGCGGTGACGCCAGAGACCGACGCGCCCGTACTACCTGCGCTCGACGATCCCGCGCCAGCAAACATAGCCGCCATAGCGCGCACGTACCGCTGCAAGTACTGCGGCGACGAGGCGCTGAGCGCGTCCGAGCTGATGACGCACGGGCGGCGCCACGCGCGCTACGGCGCCTGTAGTGGCCCAGCGCCGGCAGGAGGTGACAGCAGCGCAGCATACCCAGGGTGAGCTTTCTGCGCCAATTCGCAGCGGGACCGTGAACGCCACGAGCGCACAGATAGAACTTGTGCGGGGAGGCCAGGCGGCACCTCCCCCGGCAAGACGCTCAGGGCATGCGTTCGGCGCACAAGGCCCTAATCGGCAAAGGCACGTACGGGGCCAGCACACGCGCTCGCCGTCGCGGCGCTAGCCAAAAGTGTCAAGGCTTATGGGATGGCACGAGCACGGCAAATATCTGTCGGCGCCGAGCGTAACGCGTACAGGAGACTCTTCGGGCACGGCTGCACGAGCAAGCGTGACATCAGGATGCGCTAGATCGTTATGTCGCTTCGTCGTCATAAGACGAGGGCTCATATGACCCGAAACGCGTCGGTGTGCGCACCGCCTAGAAAACGGGTTACATACCAACCCTTGTCAGTGTGGTGCCCCTGTGCTACACTTGGCAGCATGCCTCGATCATCCGTTCGCTGTTGGCGTCAGGACGATCAAAAAACCCGCCTGGAACCATGCCAGGGCGGGCGGAGACCTTCACGATGACGTAGTATCGCGCAGTTGCGCTTGAGCCGAGTCTGATACGCGCGAGCAGAGCTTCACGCCCCGCGCGGACCATGCGAAAGGCCCCTGACCGCACCGCCGCCAAGCAAGTG
>JAAXUL010001143.1 GCA_013336035.1 Chloroflexales bacterium | reverse complement strand
CCAGACATTCAGCCAGGGCGCAGGGGTCACCGTCGCCGTGATCGATACGGGCGTGCAGCTTGACCACCCCGCCCTCGCCGGGAGTCTCCTGAGCACAGGCTACGACTTTATCGACTGGGATACGCTCCCCGAGGATGTGCCCGACGGGATCGACGAGGATGAGGACGGGGTTACTGATGAGGCCCTCGGCCACGGCAGCCACGTCGCGGGCATTGTGCTTACGGTGGCCCCCGAGGCCATGATCCTGCCCATCAGGGCACTCAACGCCGAGGGCGTCGGCGAGATCTACACGCTGGCGTTGGCGATCGAGTACGCCCTTGCCCAGGGCGTCGATGTGATCAACCTGAGCCTGGGCACCGATCTGAACTCGGCTCTGCTGGCCGAGATCGTACACCATGCCGCGCGGGTCGGGGTGCTGGTGGTTGCGGCAGCTGGCAATTATGGCGACGAGACGCCCCAGTACCCCGCCGCCGACCCCTGCGCCGTCGGCGTCACCTCGCTCGACCGCTACAGGCGCCTCGCGCCCCTGGCCACGCTGGCCCCCTGGGTTGACCTGGCCGCCCCCGGTGAGGAGATCTACAGCGCGATGATCCCTGGTGGCTACGGCTGGTGGAGCGGCACCTCGATGGCCACGCCCTTCGTCAGCGGCCAGGCGGCCCTCCTCCTGGCTATGCGGCCCGAGGCCTCGGTGCGCCAGCTTACGGCAATCGCCGCTATCACCGCGCACAGCATCAGGGGGATAGCCGGCGACGCGCCGGACCGTGCGATCGATGTGGGCGATAGCCTTGAGTACGCCTACGCTGCCGACTACATCCGCAGCCGCCGCAGCTTCATCCCGCTAGAGTGCGTCAACCAGGCAGACGAGCCGAGCACCGACTAACGAAAGCCTCCCCTGTGCCTTGGCACAGGGGAGGCGGGCAGGGAGGCGAGGGCCAATGCCGCCGATCCAGCAGCGGCGTGGCCCGGCCCACACCTCACGGCTGCGCCCACGCCGGCTGCTCGGCGGGGTCCAGCACAATCTTCATGATCCGCCACGTATCGCCGTCCCGCTGCATAGTGTAGGTAACGTCGAGCGTGTAGGGCGCCCGCACGCCGATGCGCTCGGGGTCGCCCTGCTGCTCGGTGAAGAACGGGGAGCCCTTGAAGAGCTCATCGCTCCAGGTCTCGCGGCTGGTGACCACAGCGTTGTCGACGTTGACGAAGTCGAACGAGCGCATCTGGAGGCTCAGAAGCTTCGCGCCCACGAACTGGCCCTGGGCGTCGAGCCCAGCGATGTAGGCCTGGGTGTCGGCTAGCTCCTCGGGGCCGAGGAACGCGGCCACCCGCTCGGCGTCGGTGTACCAGAAGGCCTCGACCAGCTTCTCATTGAAGCGGCGGATCCGCTCGGCCAGGGGCTCGGCGGCGTGCTGCTCGACCACGTAGCTGGCCGTCCACCCGGCGAGGGGCGGCGCGTCGCCCGCGTCGAGCCTGGCGCGCCAGGCCTCGTCGGTCAGGCGCTCGCCGAGGGGCTGCGAGAACTCATAGTGCGAGAAGACGCCGCCCTTCGTCAGCACCAGGCGCCCCTCGACCGGGGCCACAACGTAGATCTCGAAGACCCGCCCGACCGCATTCTCGAGCGCCAGGCCGCCTGGGTCGGTCGCGATGTCGGCCACCACCGCGGCCTGGAGGTCCTCGCCGCCTGATGGGAAGCCGCCGCGGCCCTGGTAGACGCCCTCATCGTCGGCGGCGAAGGTCAGGGCCTCGATGTCGGCGCCGTAGAAGCGCAGCTGCTCGTACTCCTCGGCGCTCAGGGCCTCGCCGCGCAGCTGCTTCTCAGCCATCGTCTGCAGGCGCGTCGCCAGCTGCTCCATCGCGGCGAGGGCGGCCGTATCCTCGTCGGCCAGCAGGCCGCGGCCCGCCAGGCCGTCGATCGTCATGCGGGTCAGGCCGGCCACGCGGGCATACAGCGCGGGCACCGGCTCGACGTAGCCCTTCGGGCGCTCGGGCTCGGGGGGCGGCAGCGAGTCGTACCCGGCCTCGGCGTAGACCTGCTTGGCGTAGAGGATGGTATCGCGCTTCAGCTCGGTCCACGAGCCCAGGGCCGCGGTGAGCTGCTTGTCGAGCCAGGCCTCCGAGCGCATAAACTGGGGGTGGCCCTCGCCCACCGGGTCGAGCAGCGGACGCAGGCTGTAGATCCACGACCAGTAGAGGTTCTGGGCCCAGACCTCGTCGCCGTAGCCCGCGAAGGTCCGCTGCAGCTCGGCCATATTCTCGCTGTACTTGGGCAGATCGGTCGCGCCCGCGGCCTTTAGGTGGGACAAGGCCCGCTCGGAGCCGAGCGCGGCGAAGAAGTCGAGCGAGCTGGGCAGCGAGCGCCCGGGCACCGCGTCGGCGATCAGCTGCTCGAAGACAAAGGCGTCGGGCACAAAGCGCTGGCCCATCAGTCGCAGGCCCCTGGTGTCCTCGAGGGGCGTGGGCTCTGACACGACCATGCCCAGGATCTGCGGCGGGCGCAGCTCTCGGATCGCCGCCCGGAAGGCGGCAAACTTCGCCTCGTCGAGCAGGTCGCCGGGCGCGGCCGGCTCGCCGTAGGCCGTGTCCAGGGCCTCGTCGTACTCCTGGGGCGTCAGGTCGTCGCTGCGGCCCACGAAGAAGACCGTCGGCTCGTAGATGCCCGCCCACACCTGCGCGGCTGGCAGGCCGTCCACCTCGGTCTGGCTGTAGGCCTGGGTGAGCAGGGCGGCCTGGCGGGTCTCGACCACATCAGCGGCGCGGAAGGTCATACGGCCGTGCCACATCATAGCCTTGAAGTAGCGCCCCAGCTCCTCGCTCTTGGTATAGTGGCCGCGGGGCACGTACTGGCTCCAATCCTCGCCTTCGGGGTAGGC
>JAAXUL010000350.1 GCA_013336035.1 Chloroflexales bacterium | reverse complement strand
GCAGGCCATCCCGGCGATACTCGCCGGCCGCGACGTTATCGCCCACGCCCAGACAGGCACAGGTAAGACGGCCGCCTTCGCGCTGCCGATCGTCGAGCGCCTGACGACCGATCTGCTCCCCCAGGCCCTCGTGCTGGCCCCCACCCGCGAGCTGGCCATGCAGGTGGCCGAGGCGATGTTCCGCTACGGCAAGCACGCCTCCGCCCGCGTGACCCCGGTCTACGGCGGGCAGCCGATCGAGCGGCAGCTGCGGGCCCTGGCCCGCGGCGTGCAGGTGGTCGTAGGCACGCCGGGCCGGATCATGGACCATATGCGCCGCGGCACCCTGGCCCTCGCCGGCATCCGTATGGTGGTGCTCGACGAGGCCGACGAGATGCTCGACATGGGCTTCGCCGAGGATATCGAGTATATCCTCCAGCAGACCCCCGCCGCGCGCCAGACGGCCCTCTTCTCGGCCACGATGCCCGCGGCCGTGCTCGACCTGGCCATGCGCTACACCAAAGAGCCGCAGCGCATCAGCGTGGTGAGCGAGCAGATGACCGCGCCGCTCACGAAGCAGGTCTACTACGAGGTCTCGCCCCGCGACAAGCTCGACGCGCTGTGCCGCGTGCTCGACGTCGAGACGCCCACCTCGGCGATGATCTTCTGCCGCACCCGCGCCGAGGCCGACCACCTGGGCGAGAGCCTGCAGGGCCGCGGCTACCTGGCCGAGGTGATCCACGGCGACCTGAGCCAGACCATGCGCGAGCGGGTGATGAAGCGCTTCCGCGAGGGCCAGGCCGAGCTGCTGGTGGCGACCGATGTGGCCGCCCGCGGCCTCGACATCCCCGACGTGACCCACGTGGTCAATTACGATGTGCCCGGCGACCCCGAGGGCTACGTCCACCGCATCGGGCGCACCGGCCGGGCCGGGCGCTCGGGCCTGGCGATCTCGCTGATCACGCCCCGCGAGCGCCGTCAGCTGCAGAATATCGAGCGGGTCATCCGCACACGCATCCTACGCCAGAAGCTGCCCAGCCTGTCCGACGTGGCCGCCCGGCGCCGCGAGGCCTTCCGCGAGGCCCTGCACGGGGTGCTCGAGGCCGGCGACCTCGAGCCCTACATGCTCATGGTCGAGGAGATGGCCGAGTCCCACGACGCGACCGAGCTGGCGGCGGCCGCCTTCAAGCTCCTGCTCAACGAGGTCGAGCAGGAGGACACCCTGGTCTCGGTCGAGGGCGACGGGGCCGGGGCCGAGCCGGGCATGACGCGGCTCTTCCTCGACGTGGGCCGCTTCGACCGGGTGCGCCCCGCCGATATCGTGGGCGCGATCGCCAACGAGGTCGGCATCCCCGGCCGGCAGATCGGCTCGATCGACATCTACGACCGCTTCGCCTTCGTCGAGGTGCCGGTCGACCTGGCGCAGCGCGTGGTGCGCGGCCTGGGCGGGGTCTCGCTGCGCGGCAAGCCCGTCAAGGTGTCGCTGGCGAAGCCGCGGGGGTAAGGCCGCCGCCCGCCGCTACGCGGGGGGCGCGCCCTCCTGGCCGTGCTTGAACCAGCGGGTGATCAGGGCGATGATCTCGTCGGCGCTCTCCTCGATCGACTTGTCGGTCAGGTTGACGGTGGCCCAGCCGTGGCGGCGGAAGAGGCGCCGCGCCCACTCGACCTCGTCCTCGGCCGACTCCTGGTGCAGGTAGCGGCTGCCGAACGACATGCCGGTGCTGCGCTGGCGGTGGCGCCGGCGGGCCGTTATCTGCTCGGCCTCGACGACCAGGCCGATCACGCGCCGCCGGTCGGCCTTGAACAGGGCCTCGGGCGGCGCCACCTCTTTGACCAGGGGGTAGTTGGCCACCTTCCAGCCCAGCACCGCCAGGTACATGCTCAGGGGCGTCTTGCCCACGCGCGAGATGCCCACCAGCACGATGTCGGCGTCGTCCAGCTCGTCGGTGCGGGCGCCGTCGTCGTGCTGGATGGCGTACTCGATCGCCTCGAGCCGCTCGAAGTAGGCCGCCCGCCGCGGCTGGTTCAGCCCCGGCTTGCCGGCAGGCTCTTTGCCCACCACCGTCGCTACGCGGGCCATGATCGACCCCACCAGGTCGATCTCGACCACGTGGCGGGCCCGGGCCTTGCGCACCAGATCCTTGCGCATGCCCGGCTCCATCAGGGTGTGGAGGATGGTGCCATGGTCGGAGGCGGCCTGCGCGACCACCTCGCTGATCTGGGCCGGCTCGCGCACGTTGGGCACCACGATCAGCGGCATGCGGACCCCCTCGAACTGGGCCAGGACCAGCCGCGCCACCTCGGCCCCGATCACGCCCTCGCCGCCCGAGACAATGTAGAGGGGCGGCGCCTGTGCGGCGCCCTCGGACGGCGGGCCTGTCTCCTCCTGGGTCATACGTTGCTCCTCGCGGGGCTATGCTGCTGCTCTGCCACGAATCATACCACGCCGGGGCCCCGCCGCCGTCGGCCCGCCGCAGGCGAGCGGGCGGCCGCCCTCGCCGCGCCGGGGCGCGCTATAATAGTGTGGAAGATCCCGCGTTGCGGAGGGCACTATGTCGACGATAACCGTGAACGGGGTGCGGGTCTATGCCCGCGAGGAGGGGCCGCGCACCGGTCAGCTCTGCCTGCTCATCCACGGCTGGTCCAGCTCGTGGTACGCCATGTCGCCCCTGCTGCCCCTGCTGAGCCGACGCTTCCGCTGTGTCGCGGTCGACCTGCCCGGCTACGGGAACTCTGAGCGCCTGTCGGGGCGGACCACGATCGTGCGCTACGCCGACCTGATGGCGCGCATGGTTCAGGAGCTGAGCGATAGCCCGGCGGTGGTGGTGGGCCACTCGATGGGCGGGATGACCGGGATCACGATGGCCCTGCGCTACCCGCAGCTGGTCGACCGCCTGGTGCTGCTGGGCCCGACGATCAGCGGCAGGCTCTCGGCCTGGATCAACTACGCGATCTCGCCCTTCACCATGCTCGAGCGGCACGCCATCGCCGGCCGGGCCGTGTCCGCCCTTGAGCCGTATATGCTCACGATGATCGACCGGCTGATGCGCCCGGCCTCGTTCGCCGAGCGCACCGAGATCAGCCAGGGGGACTACGAGCGCCTGCGGGCCGACGCCCGCCGCCCCGGCCAGGGCCGCGTCCGCGCCGAGTGCTACTGGGCCATGCGCGATAACGACCTGCGCGGCCGCCTCGCCCAGCTCGAGACCCCCGGCCTGGTGATCTGGGGCGCCGAGGATAACACGGTGCCCCTGCGCGACGCCGGCGTCGTGGCCGACGAGTGGCGCGGCGTCGACCTGCGCATCGTGCCGAAGGCCGGCCACTGGCCCCAGTTCGAGACGCCCGCCTTCACCCGGCGCGTGATCGCCTCGTACCTGGCCCTGCCCCTGGTCTCGACCAGGCTCGAGGACTCGTCCAACCCCGATGAGATCACCGCCCGGGCCGCCGAGTTCCTCGGCAACTCGGATATCGGCAGCGGCCTGACCCTGGCCCAGCGCACGCGCCTGGCCGCCCAGTGCCGCGTGCGCACGTACCCGCCCGGCGATCTGATCGGCCCGGCTAACGAGGAGTGCACCGACCTCTATATTGTGCAGGATGGCTCGGTGGAGGTCTGGTCGGAGCCGGGCCTGTCCGAGGACAGCCCGTCGCGCCAGCTGACCACGGTGCTGCGCGGCCAGGTGACGGGCGAGATGGCCCTGCTCGACGGGGGGCGCCGCAGCGCGGGCCTGATGGCCGGCCCCGAGGGCGCAACCATGCTGGTGCTGCGCCGCGACCGCCTGCGGGCGCTGGCCGAGGATGACCCGGCCCTTGGCAATGGGGTGATCTGGAATATCGCCACCACCCTGGCCCTGCGCCTGCGCCTGACGAACTTCCAGCTGCAGATGATCGCCGCCGAGCTGCGCGAGGCCCGCGAGACCCAGGTGTGATCTGTCGATAGCCGATAGCCGAGGGTAGCCTGATGGCAACTAAATCAACCAATGTGCGGGCGACGGGGGGCCGGACGGCGGCCCTGGCGGCGGGCGATGTGCTCGTCCTGCTGGTCTTTGCGGCGATCGGGCGGCGCAGCCACGGCGAGGCCGCGGGCCTGGCGGCCGTTGGCGAGGTGGCGCTGACCGCCCTGCCCTTTATCGCCGGGTGGCTGGCGGTGGCGCCGCTGACGGGCGCCTTCAGCCCCGCCCGCACGGCGGGCGTGGGCGCGATGCTTAAGACGACCCTGCTTGGCTGGGCCGGCGGCCTGCTCGTGGGCGCGGTGCTCAGGGCGGTGATGGTCGGGCGCTTCAGCCCGCTCTCGTTCTATGTCGTCACCTTCCTGGCCGCCCTGATGCTGCTCGGCGGCTGGCGGGCGGCGTTCGCTATGGTCGAGGAGCGGCGGGCGACGCGGTGAGGATGGCCTTACGGCCGCACCACCACCACCGTCATATCGTCGTGCGGCTCGGCGTCGCTCCCGAACAGTGCGACCGCCGACTGCAGGTGGCGCAGCATCGCCTCGGCGCCCTGCTGCGGCCCGCTCCGCACCGTCTGCTCAAAGCGCTCGAACCCGAACAGCTCGCCGCCCGCGTTGCTGGCCTCGATCACGCCGTCGCTGATCAGGATGACCATATCGCCCGGCGCCAGCCAGAGCGCGGCCTCCTGGTAGCCCAGCCTGGACGCGAGCTCGATGCCCAGCGGCAGCCCGCCGATCTCGACCCACTCGACCACGCCATCCCCCCGCTTGATCAGCGGCGTCACCCCGCCCGCGTTCGCTACGCGCAGCAGCACGCTGTCGCCCGGCGCGGGGGCGGAGCCTGCGGGCTGTGCCGGCTGACGGCTGACCTCGACGTAGACCAGCGCGCAGTTCTGGCGCGTCGCGCGGGTGTACGGCGCGAGGGCCTGGTCTAGCTGCGCGAGCAGGGCCGCGGGCGGCTTGCCTTGCCCGACAACAGACTGGAATAGGCCCAGGCTGATCGCCATCACCAGCGCGGCCGGCATGCCTTTGCCCGAGACATCGCCGACCACCAGGGCGTAGCGGCTGGCCTGCGCGAGCGAGTCGGCCGGGTCGAAGGCGTGGTAGAGGTAGAAATCGCCCCCGACCTCGCGGGCCGGCGTGCTAGAGCAGACCACATCGAGCCCGGCCCAGGCCGGCCTGGCCGGCAGCAGCAGGTGCTGCTGGATGCTCCGCGCCAGCTGGAGCTCGGCCTGCAGCCGCCCGTTGAGCGTCTTCAGCCGCTCATAGGCGGCCGTGAGCTCGCCCGTGCGCGCGGCGACCAGCTCTTCCATGCGGCTGTACAGGCCGGCGTTCTCGATCGAGATCGCGACCTGGCCGGCCAGCAGGCTGACGATCTCCACGCGCTCAGGCGTAAAGACGCCGCTGGTCAGGTTGTTCTCCAGGTAGAGCAGCCCGACGATGCTGCCCTGCCGCATCAGCGGCGCGCAGAGGGCCGAGCGGGGCCGGCGCGCTTCGACGTAGGGGTCGCCGGCGAACTGGCGATCGCGCGCCAGGTCGTCAACGACCACGTGCCGGCGCGTGTGGGCCACATAGTTGAGGACGCTGAGCGGCAGCTCGGCGGCCCCGACTGGCCGCCCTTGCCCCAGGGCGATCCCGGTCTCCGGCCCGCCCTCCACCTCGACGGCCCACTGCCCCGGCTGCCCGCGGAGCAGCCCCCCGCGCTGGGCCCCGGCGTTCTCGATCACGATCTGCATGATCGTCGTCAGCAGCCGGTCCAGGACAATCTCGCTGGAGATGGCGTGGGAGGCCCGGAACACGCTGGTCACGTCAAGGTCGTGGGCGCCTCTGGCGGCCCCCTGGACGAGTAGCTGCGGGTAGCGCTCGGTAAGCTCGCGGGCCTTCGCCGGCGCGCCCCACGCGATCCAGGCGTCGCGCGCGTCGCCGAGGTAGAGCTGGGCCAGCCGAATGAGGCCCCGCGTCGCGTAGAGCGCGCCGGCCAGCTCGCAGGCCAGGGCCTCGTCGGCGTGGTAGCCATGCTCGCGCGCCAGCCCGATGGCCTGGTCGTAGTGCTCGCGCGCCGCGCCGTACTTCCCCTGCGCGCGGGCGCGCTCGGCCTCGACCAGGTGCCAGCGGTGGAGCTGGTTCATGGGCGCGTGCGCCGCCCATTGCCGCAGCCGCCGCTGGTTGGCGCGGACCGTCTGTATGTGGGAGCGGGGCGCGGGGATTGGCGAGCTGGTTGGGCCGTCGCGCTCAGCAGCCTGACCCCCAGCACTGGCCAGGCGCGTCAGCGAGTCGTATAGGTAGAAGAGCGGCAGGGTGAGTGACCCGGTGGCCCCGTCCAAGTAGGCCCGGGCCAGGTCGGCGTAGGCCAGCGCGCGCTCGTACTGGCGCCACAGGTAGCAGAGCATAAGCATGACGACGTGGGCGAAGAACAGCGCGGGGCGGTCGTTCGCCGCCAGGTGCAGGGGCACCATGCGCTCCGCGTCATAGATCGGCCCGGCAAGCCTCCAGGGCTCCGCGGCCTCGCCGCGCAGATTCTGCACCGCCTGGCGGAAGATCTCGAGGTAGTTGAGCGCGGTGGTCTGGCGAATCCCCGCGATGGCATCGCGTGACAGCTCCAGCTCACACGCCAGGCGATCCAGATCGACGCCGGCGACGAACCCGCCGTAGCCCTGGACATCCAGCGCGTAGGCAGCATACTCGACATCGCCGGTCTCGATCCCAAGGTGGTAGTCCTCGCGCAGCAGGGGCAGGACCGACCTGAGCGGCTCTTGCCAATGGGTGATGAAGGTGTGCACCACCTGGCGGGTCTTCGCCCGGTGCCGGCGCGCCTCTGGCAGGTTGGCCAGGTCGGTCGCCAGGCGCCCGAACTGTGCGCCCGTGGCGATGTCGGCGGCGTTACAGAGCAAGAGGCCGTAGGTGGCATAGGCGTACGCCGACTCGGGCGCGATCCCATGGCTGATCGAGAGCGTCACCTGGCGCGCGACCAGCAGGCCAAAGAGGTCCGGCATCCCGTTGTAGGCCGCCGAGGCGACGCCCGCCATGATGCGCATAGCCGCGCGGGTGGTCGGGTCCGTCATCGCGGGCAGCGCGCTGAGCGCCGCGATCGGCCGGCCGTCTAGCGCGGTTTGGATCTCGGCGATCGCGCGCCGCCGCTCGGCCGGCCCTGGCCGCTCGGGGAGGGCGAAGCCAAGTCGGCGCAGGATGTCGAGCGCGGTGCGCACCGCGTCGCGCATGCGGTTCTGCACCGCGTAGGCCTGGATGCGCGCCTCGTACACCTCTACGATATCCAGCAAGGCCGTGGCCCGCTCCAGCACGATGGCCGCCAGCCGCTCCATGGCCGCGAAGTCGCCGGCCAGATAGGCCGCCTGGGTCGCCTCGCAGTACAGGTCTCGCGCCAGATTGTAGCGCCGCTCCCAGTCGCTGCTGTCGAGCAGCGCCGTACCGGCCCGCAGGTAGCGCCAGGCCGGCTCGTAGGCCGCCGCGGCCACGGCCTTGCGGCCGGCCAGCAGGTGCAGCTCGGCCACCGCCTGGCTGGTCGCCCGGTCGGGGAGGCAGCCCTGGCCGAGGCCGAGCTGGTTGACCAGCACAAACAGCCAGGCCTCGCGCTCGGACGGGGTAGCCGCTCGCCACAGCCGCTCGCCGATCCGCCAGTGCGTGGCCGGGCGCTCCTCGGCCGGGATGAGCTCGTAGACCGCCTGCTGGACCCGATCGTGGGCGAAGCGGTGGCCCGCCGCCGTGGCGCCGCCGTGGCCGGTCTCGCCGCGGGCGAGCGACTGGGGGTGGGCCACCGGCACGATCAGCCCCTCAGCCGCTGCCGGGGCCAGATCGCGCCGGATCACGTCGGCCGGCAG
>JAAXUL010000349.1 GCA_013336035.1 Chloroflexales bacterium | reverse complement strand
CGGGCTCTTCCTGGCCTCTGACGCCCGGCTCTTGCTCGCGCGCTACCTGCCGAGCGACGACCCCACGCCGGTCGCCCCCGGCATCAGCGCCGCGCCCTCGGCGCTGATCGCGGTCGCGGCGCCCAGGGATCTCGCCAGCTACAAGCTGGCCGAGTTCGACCCCGCGCGCGCGGCCGCGGCGGCGCAGGCGGCGCTTGCCGGGTTCACGACCCGCGCCAGCGCCAGCGCCAGCCTGGAGTGGATCGCCGACGAGCTGCGCGACGCCCCCGACGTGCTCTACCTTATGTGCCACAGCACGATTAGCGGCGGGGAGCCCTATCTCTTTCTCGAGCGCCCCGACGGCAAGTCCGCGGCGGTTGCCGGCGCGCGCCTGGTCGAGCTGCTACGCTCGCTGCCCCGTCGCCCGTACCTTGTCGTCCTGGCCGCCTGTCAGAGCGCTGGCGCCAGCGACAATGAGGGGAGCGGCCGGGTCGCTCTCGGCCCACGCCTGGCGCGGGTGGGCATAGCCGCCGTGGTCGCGATGCTCGACAAGATCACGCTGGATGCGGCCGGGGCGGGGGTCCCGGTCATGTTCGAGGAGCTGCGGCGCCACGGCGAGATCGACCGGGCGATGGCGGTGATGCGCGGGCAGCTTGCCGTGAGCAGCGCCGACTGGTGGAGCCCGGTGCTCTTCCTGCGGGCCTGGTGAGCGGCGCGAGGAGCAGCTGCGCGACCGCGGACGGCTGACCAACGACCGCCGTCCGTGGTCAGCGGTCGGGCTCGCCCTCAGTCGCCCACCACCACGGGCTCGCGCTGCATCGCGCAGGGCACCACGTCGCGCAGGCGCTCGATCATAGAGGGGAGCACCCTCAGCACATAGTCGATATCGGCCTCGGTGATGCTCTGGCCGAGGGTGAAGCGCACCGATCCGTTGGCGGCGTCGGGCTCGAGGCCAAGGGCTAGCAGGACGTGGGAGGGCTCGAGGGAGCCGGAGGTGCAGGCCGAGCCGCTGCTGGCGCAGATCCTGGCCTGGTCGAGCAGCAGCAGCACGCTCTCGCCCTCGACGCATGCGAAGCCTAGGTTAGCGTTGGTGGGCAGGCGCCGCGTGCGGTCGCCGTTGAGCCAGCTCTGGGGCACGCGAGCGAGCAGGCCGTCGATCAGCCGGTCGCGCAGCGCGCCCATCTGGGCCGCGTAGGTGGGGCGCCGCTCCTCGGCGCGGGCCAGGGCCGCGGCCAGGCCGCCGCGGCCGGGGACGGTCTCGGTGCCGGCGCGGCGCCGCCGCTCCTGGCCGCCGCCATTGATCTGGGGCAGCAGGGGCGTCCCCCGGCGCGCGTAGAGCAGCCCGACGCCCTTGGGGCCGTAAAACTTGTGGGCCGTCAGGCTTAGCATGTCGACGTTCAGGGCCGCGACATCGAGCGGCAGGCAGCCGGGGGCCTGCACCGCGTCGGTGTGGAAGAGGACGCCCGCCTCGCGGCAGATGGCGCCGAGCTCGGCGACGGGCTGCACCGTGCCGATCTCGTTGTTGGCGTACATTACCGAGACCAGGGCCGTGTCTGGGCGTATGGCGGCCCGCAGGTCGTCCGGCCGGACGAGGCCCGTCGCGTCTACGGGCAGCACGGTCAGCGCGAAGCCGAACTGCCGCAGCTGCTCGGCGGCGTGGAGCACCGCGTGGTGCTCGATGGCGCTGACGATCAGGTGGGCGCCCCCGCCGGCCGCGCGCCGGGCCAGGGCCGCGCCCTTGATCGCCAGGTTCGCGCTCTCGCTGCCGCCGCCCGTGAAGATGATCTCGCGGTGGGTGCAGCCCAGCACCAGGGCCACCTGCTCGCGGGCGTCGTCGATAGCCTGGAGCGCGGCCCGCCCGATCTGGTGGATGCTCGACGGGTTGCCTGGCTGCTGCGTGAAGTAGGGCAGCATCGCCTCGAGCACCAGTGGGTCGAGGGGCGTCGTAGACGCGTGGTCGAGATAGACGATGCGATCGCTCATACTTCGCTCCATTGGCACCATTTCCAGGCGCACGTATGCTTCAGGTAGTATAGCATAATCATAGCGCCCGCGCCGACCTATTGCGAACGCTTGTTCGGAAAATTATTGACACCCCCGACGCTCGCGCCCTGACATACCTCCGACGGTTGGCGCCCGGTTTATCCCATGGGGATGAGGGATACATGTGGGTAAGTGTGGGATAATGTGGGATATGTTTCCCACACGGGTGTAAAGTAGCCCCGGGCGATGTCGCCTCACGGTTGCGGCGAGCGTCGTATAATGCGTGCTGTAACACCTGGCCTTCCCGGCGCGTATCGGGACATCTAGATCTTCTAGCATAGCGTCGCGAGGAGTGAGATTCACGGGATCTCATGCCTCACAGCTGACACTGTATGCACATCCTGCACCTAGCCGACCTTCATATCGGCGTCGAGAACTACGGGCGCGTCGACCCGGCCACCGGCCTGCACTCGCGCCTAGTCGACTACCTGGATCGGCTGGACGAGGCGATCGGCGTGGGCCTCGACGCGGGCGTCGACCTAGTGCTGATCGCCGGCGACATCTACAAGAACCGCTCGCCCAACCCGACCCACCAGCGCGAGTTTGCCCGCCGGGTCAACCGGCTGCGCTCGGCGGGCGTGCCGGTCTTTATCCTCACCGGCAACCACGATATCTCGCCCGCCGCCGGCCGCGCCCACTCGGTCGAGATCTTCGACGCCCTGGGGGTCGAGGGCGTCACCATCGCCGACCGCCCAAGGCTCCACGTCGTCGCCACCGCCGCTGGCCCGCTCCAGATCATCGCCCTGCCCTGGGTCACCCGCCAGATGCTGATGACCCGCGACGAGCTGCGCGGCGCCTCGTTCGCCGAGGTCGAGTATGAGCTGCGCCGCCGCCTCGAGCGCTTCATCGAAGAGACAGCGCGCAGCCTCGCCCCCGATCTCCCCGCGATCATTGCCTTTCACGGCAGCGTCGACGGCGCCCAGCTCGGCGCCGAGCGGGCGATCACCCTTGGGCAGGACCTCGTGCTGCCCCGCTCGGTGCTGGCCCAGCCGGGCATCGCCTATGTCGCCCTCGGCCACATCCATAAGCACCAGGCCCTCAGCCACGACCCGCCCATGGTCTACCCGGGCAGCCTCGAGCGCGTCGACTTCGGCGAGCGCGAGGAGCACAAGGGCTGCGTGCTCGTGACGATCGAGGGCGGTAGGGCCAGCTGGCGCTTCCACCAGCTCGACGCCCGCCCCTTCGTGAGCATCGAGAAGGACGTGCGCCCGCTCAGCGACCCCCTCGACGCCGTGGCCAGGCTGGTCCGCCACCAGGACCTGCGCCAGGCCGTGGTGCGTGTCGAGCTCGAGGCCACCCGCGAGCAGGCCGCCACGCTACGCGAGGAGGCGATCCGGCAGCTGCTCGAGGAGGCCGGCGCCTTCGTCGTCGCCGCCGTGAATATCACGGTCGAGCGGGCCGGTCGCCGCCGCCTCGCCGGCGCCGAGCAAGAGCTGCTCAGCGGCCTCACCCCTCGCCGGGCCCTCGAGCTCTACCTCAAGAGCAAGCAGCCCCCGCTCGCCCCCGAGCGCATCAGCGCCCTGCTGTCCGCCGCCGACGAGCTGATGGCGCTTCGCACCGACGCGTAGCGTTATTGGCGCCCAGGGGTGGGGCGTGGGGCGAGCTGCGCGCGCCCACCCTGTGACGAACCCGTGCCTCCAGTGGTCTAAATCATACGTCCGGCTGCCTCGGCAAACATCGCCGGGGCGCCGCTGTGCGCGCCATGTTATCCCCATGTTATCCACATATCTGTCAAGGGTTTCTGCCCTTGACACATGGCGCACCCGTGTGCTACACTACGGCCCGTCACCGCGCCGACTACATCTGGACACTTACATAAGCAAAGCGCACTATATCTAGTGCGCCGCCGCACAGTCTCCCCGCCTGTGATCTGTGCGCCCAGATTTCACCCTCATTACATTTTACACTCCACGGCTGTTATCGCGCATAGCGGCTAGGGGCGCTCTTTTTTTTTTGTCCGCCGCCAGGAAGGAGCCAGTATGTCTCAGACCACCGCTGCGACGCCAGCAGCGCTTACCGAGATCGCCCGCACGGTGCTGAAGAAGCGCTACCTGATCAAGGATGAGCATGGCAGCGTCGTCGAGACCCCCGAGACGATGTTTCGCCGGGTCGCCGACACCATCGCCGCGGTCGAGGCCCGCTACGGCGCCTCGACAGAGCAGGTGACCGCGTGGAGCGACCGCTTCTACCACCTGATGACCCAGGGCCTCTTCGAGCCCAACAGCCCGACCCTGATGAACGCGGGGCGGCCGCTTGGCATGCTCAGCGCGTGCTTCGTCCTGCCCGTCGAGGATAGCCTCGAGAGCATCTACGACACGATGAAGCACGCCGCTCTGGTGCACCAGGCAGGCGGGGGCACGGGATTCGCCTTCAGCAACCTGCGCCCGCGCAACGATGTGGTGCGCAGCACCATGGGCGTGGCCTCCGGCCCCGTGAGCTTCATGGAGGTCTATAACTACTCAACCGAGGCGATTAAGCAGGGCGGGACCCGTGAACTTTGAGTTACGGCGGGTCTAAAATCTCGCGAATTGCTGGGACGCCCTGACAGCCCTCTTGCTACAACGTAGCTGGTGACGGCAGGCGTGAAAGCTTGAGAAGTAGAGGGATTGGGTAATCAGCAGCCGAGCCTCTCGGGTGACTGAGAGGCGGGTTCAGAGACTACCAAACGCTTGTAAATATAGCCCGTATGTGCGTTATCTGATTGCGGATAGGCATATAGAGGGCAATTATAGACAAGCCAGTAGGGCCTGACGGCGAGCAATCACGTCGGGCGGCGCGAGACAGAGCATTTCGACGGTGTCAGCACATTACTAAGCAGCTATTAGAGAACCCATACTATTCAGTCGCGCTGTTGCGCTTAGTGAAAAGCGCATTTCGGTAGATTGATGTCGAGATGTATAGTATGGCTCTCTATGGCTGTCGCGAAAAAAGATACTTTCGATCTGCTTTGATGAGAGAGTCCGACCTCGCACCGAAAGGGCGAGAGCCAGGCAGAAATGACCTGGCCCCGCGCAAGCGGAGTAACAAGCCAGCGTGGCGCGAACATGGGTATCTTGCGATGCGACCACCCGGATATCCTGAGCTTCATCACTAGTAAGACCGACCTTTCGAGAATTACAAACTTCAATATCAGCGTAGCGATCACCGATGTCTTCATGCATGCGGTGAAGCACGATGCCGAGTACGACCTGATTAATCCTCGCAGCGGCGAGGTGCAGATCGCCTCGCGCGAGGGGCTGAAGCACCCGGTCACCGGCGAGACGCTGGTCGCGGCCGGCCAGCCCCTGCGCCTGCGCGCCCGCCTCGTCTTCGACCTGATCGTGCAGTGCGCCTACGCCACCGGCGAGCCCGGCCTGTTCTTCGTCGATAAGGCGAACGAATACAATCCCGTCCCTCACCTGGGCGCCTACGAGGCCAGTAATCCGTGCGGCGAGCAGCCGCTCCTCGCATACGATGTCTGCAACCTTGGCTCAGTCAACCTGGGCCTGTTCGTGACAGAGGAGAAGCAGGTCAGCTGGGAGGCCCTGGGCGAGGTGGTGCGCCAGAGCACACGCTTCCTCGACAATGTGATCGACGCCAACCACTACCCGCTGCCCCAGATCGCCGCGCTGAGCCAGCGCATCCGGCGCATCGGCCTGGGCGTGATGGGCTGGGCCGACATGCTGGTCAAGCTCGGCGTGCCCTACAGCTCGGCCGAGGCCATCGAGCTCGGCCGCAGGGTGATGGCCTTCATCGACGCGCAGTCGAAGGTCGCCTCCGAGCAGCTCGCCGCCGAGCGCGGCGCCTTCCCCGAGTGGGAGCAGAGCATCTGGGGCCCCGACGCGACCTGCGCCCGCCGGCCCGATGGCAGCCGCGTGCGCGCCGAGCGTAGGCTGCGCAACTGCAACGTGACCACCGTGGCGCCCACTGGCACGATCAGCATCATCGCCGGCTGCTCGTCGGGCATCGAGCCCATGTTCGCGATCGCTTTCTGGCGCTACCAGGCCGAGAGCCGCATGCTCGACATCAACCAGGACTTCGTCGCCCAGGCGAAGCGCGAGGGCTGGCACAGCGAGGCCCTGATGGAGCGCATCGCCGACACGGGCCACATCCACCACCCCGAGGTGCCCGCCGAGGCCCAGCGCGTCTGGGTCACCGCCCACGACATCTCGCCCGAGTGGCACGTGCGTATGCAGGGCGCCTTCCAGGAGCACACCGACAGCGCGATCAGCAAGACGATCAACTTTCCCCATGAGGCCACGCCCGAGCAGGTGCGCGAGGCCTACGATCTGGCCTTCAGCCTGGGCTGCAAGGGCATCACGGTCTACCGCGACGGCTCGCGGGCGAACCAGGTGCTCTCGACCGGCTCGACCGTTGACGCGGCTAAGCAGCAAGCCGCCCAGCCCGCGCCCGCCGAGCCCCCCGCCCCCGTCGCCCAGGCCGAGCCGGAGCTGCCCGCGGCGCACCGCGAGCTGGCGCCGCGCAATCTGCCCGCCGACGGCCTGCCCAGCCACTCGTACCCGGTGCTGACGCCCCTCGGCAAGCTGCGCCTGTTCGTGACCGAGCTCGACGGCCAGCCCTTCGAGGTCTTCGCGATCATCGGGCGGGCCGGCAGCGATGTGATGGCCTTCACCGAGGCGATCGGGCGCCTGCTCTCGCTCTCGCTGCGCTGCGGCGTGCCCGTGAAGCTGCTCGCCGAGCAGCTGCGCGGCATCGGCGGCTCGCGCAGCGCCGGCTTCGGCCCCGACCGCGTGCGCTCGGTGCCCGACGCGATCGGCAAGCTGCTCCAGGACCACTACGTCAACGGCGAGCGCCACGCCCGCCCCAAGCCGCTCAAGCCGGGGGTGCACGGGAAGCACGGCGGCAATGGGAACGGCAACGGTCACCACGAGCCCGAGTACAGCTCGGTGCTCGCCCTCCAGAGCCACACCGAGGTGCTGGCGTCGGGCGAGATCTGCCCCGACTGCCAGAACGCCACCCTGATGTACGAGGAGGGCTGCCGCAAGTGCCACACCTGCGGCTACACCGAGTGCTAGCTGGGTCGGTAGGGGTTTCCTTTTCTGGTGGGGCGCGGCGCAGCCGCACCCCACCAGAACGCGAAATGCTCGTGGGGCATTGGCCCGCCCGCCCACTGGCCGGATCCTCTGCCGGCGCTCTAGCTCGGCAGGTGCAGGGCCAGACTCTCGAGCACGAGCTGGGGGTTGCCATTCTCGCGGAGCTGCTGGGCTGCCTGGCCGATGCGGGCGGTGAAGCTGAAGCTCTGGGGCAGAGGGTGTCGCGCCGCGGCCTGCGCGAGCTCGCGGCGGCGGTCGATATTGATCACGCCCTCGGGGCAGCCGGCGGCGGTGAGCAGCACATCGCGCCACCAGCCCTGCCACAGCTCGAGCCAGGCGAAGACGGTCTCTTGCTCGCCGCCGCGGTACTCCTTCGCCCGCTGCTCGGCCCAGCGCATGCCGGCGCCGCTCCCGCCCTCGTGGAGCGCGAGCAGGGCTGTGATCTGCTCATCGCGCCGGGCGATCTCCTCGGGGCGGTCGAGCATACCAAGGGCCCAGCCGATGCGCCCGCCGCTCCAGGCGGCGAGCAGGGCGGCGTCAGCCTCGACCACATCGCGGGCGACGAGGGCCTCGACCACCTGGCGGCGGGGCAGGGGGCGCAGGCGCAAGACCCGGCAGCGCGAGACGATCGTGGGCAGCAGGTCGGTGCTGTTGGCGACGAGCACGAGAGTCGCGTAGGGCGGCGGCTCCTCGAGCGTCTTG
>JAAXUL010001142.1 GCA_013336035.1 Chloroflexales bacterium | reverse complement strand
CCATTTCTAGACCTCCATTCGGTTGGTCCCAGAATGAGAGCCTTTGATGCTCCACGTTCCGGGTGCTTCTCCCGGCAGTGGGCCGCCCCTCGGATCAAGCCGTTTTGCCAACTCCACGCACCGCTACATCTCGTCCCCTTGGTGGCACAGCCCTGCTGGCCGAGGACGAAGGGCGGCGCGAGGCCGACGGCGAAGCGGTGCTGGCAGGGCTCGGCATGGGAGCGCGGGCCGAGGGGCTGCTAGCCCTTGGGCTCGTGGACGAGGCCTTGCACCGGGCGCGGTGCTGCGAGGATCTGCCAGGGGAGCACGTGCGCGATCTGGAGCCCCTGGCCGTCGCGCGCGTGCTCCTGGCCCGGCGTCGGCCCGAGGAGGCGCTCGTCCGGCTTAGGCGCCTCGTCACCGTGGCCGAAGGCGGCGGCCGCATCGGGTACCTGATAGAGGGGCTAGTAGCGCAGGCGCGCGCCCTCTACGACCTGCGGCGCTTGCCCGAGGCCCTCGCCGCTCTGCGGCGGGCGCTCACCCTGGCAGAGCCCGAGGGGTACGTGCAGGTGTTCCGCGACGCAGGCCCCGCCATCGCGACGCTTCTGGGAAGGATGCGGGCGGAAGGCGAAAGGCTGAACCGGTACAGCGCGCAGTTGCTGGCCGCCTTCGATGCCGCTGACACGGCGACCGTATCACCCCCTCACTCTCTCACCCTCTCTCTGAAGGATCCGCTCACCGGGCGCGAGCAAGAGGTGCTGTGCCTGCTGGCGGAGGGCGCCACCAACCAGGAGATCGCGAGCGCGCTGGTGGTCACGGTTGGCACGGTCAAGACGCACCTCAACCACATCCTCGGCAAGCTCGGCGCGCGCAACCGCACCGAGGCGGTCGCCCGTGCGCGCGCCCTCGGCCTCCTGTGAGATCGATCGCCCCTTCGATAGAGGGTTGTGCTAGCCCTCAGCTTCTGACTGGGGCGCGGCCTGGTTGCGCTGCGCGTAGGCCCGCAGTCGGATCTTGAGCTTCGGCAGCAGCCCCTGCGCCTCGTCCAGGCTCAGCCCGGCATGCTCCATAGGGATGATCTCGTGCTCGATAAGCGCGTCGCGGGCGCAGGGGCCGATTTTGCCGGCCAGCACGGCTGTACAGTCGGCGAGCAGGGCCACCGTATGCTCTAGCTGTGGGCGATCACCGCCCGAGTCACCACAGTGCGGCCGGTTCCAGCGGGTCTCCAGGAGGCGCGGCTGCGCTTCGCTGACATCGAAAATGGTGAAGAGCTCGGCGTGGCCGAAGTGCGGGATGAGCGTGGTCTCTGGATGTCCTGCAATAGCGATCTTCATCCGGGCTGTCCTGTCTGTTCGTTCCCTTCCTCCGCACGATCAGGCAGGGAGATCCGCGCCCTCTGCAAGAACAGCGCGCTGCTTGCTCGCGGCGCCCGCAGCCCCCTTAGCCTCTGCTAGCAGAGTAGCATATGTGGCGACATCGACGCAATGCACCTTCAGCGCGCGACGAGCGACAGCCCTACGGGCGCGCCCGCTGGATCGCCGCCACCAGATCGCCTTTGCGCATACTGCTGCGGCCCTTGATCTCAAGCTCGCGGGCCAGGTTCTGCAGCTCGTCCAGCGTGCGCTCCTCCAAGGGCGTGTTCGGGTTGCCGGTGCCCTGCGTGCGCGTGTTGGGCGTGCGGCCCTCTTCGCGCCGCTGCTTATTCACGGTGCGCGCCGCAATCTCCTCGGCCCTGTCCTCTCCGACGCCGCGCTCCTGTTCGCTCTCCTTGATGTGATCGTACTGGCGCTCGTCTTTCTTCGTCCATCCGCGTGGCATAACACTCTCCTTCCGCTACTGCCTTGCTCCGCGATCGCGCTACCCCGCCGTAGTCCTGCCGCCCATCACGGTAAGAATCTCGCCGGTGATATAGCCCGAGTCGGCCTCGGATGCCAGGAACACATAGGCCGGCGCCAGCTCCTCCGGCTGGGCGGGCCGCTGCATCGGTGTCTTCTGCCCGAACTGGGCCACCTTCTCGGGCGCCTGGTCCGACGGGTTGAGCGGCGTCCAGACCGGCCCGGGCGCCACGCAGTTCACGCGGACGCCCTGATCCACCAGGCTCTGGGCCAGCGACTTGGTGAAAGCGTGGATGGCCCCCTTGGTGGAGGCGTAGTCAAGCAGCTCTTTGCTACCCTCGACCCCCGTCTCCGAGCCGGTGTTGATGATTGCGCTGCCGGGCTTGAGGTGCGGCAGCGCGGCCTTCGCCAGATGAAAGTACCCGTAGATATTCGTCTTGAAGGTGCGATCCCACTGGTCGTCGCTCAGCTCCTCGAGGCCCGGCTGATGCTGCTGGTAGGCCGCGTTGTTCACCAGAATATCGATCTGGCCGAGCTCGCGGACGGTGCGCGCGATCACCTCCTGGCAGAATGTCTGGTCGGTCAGATCGCCGGGCACGAGGAGCGCGCGCCGGCCCACGCCCTCGACGGCCTTGCGCGTCTCGTCGGCGTCGGACTGCTCCTCGGGCAAATAGACGATCGCGATATCGGCGCCCTCGCGGGCGTAGATCAGCGCGACCGCGCGGCCGATGCCGCTGTCGCCGCCGGTGATCAGGGCGACTTTGCCCTCGAGCTTTCCGGCGGGCCGATAGTGCGGCGCCTGGTACTGCGGGCGGGGGTCGAGCTTGTGCTCCAGGCCGGGCTTCTCCTGGTGCTGCTCGGGAAAGGGCAGCGTGGGCTTCGGGTCGCCCTGTGGTGGGTTGGCGGACATCGCTTATGCTCCTTCGTCTGGCCTCAGTTAGGGCTTGTCAAAAAATAACTTCCCGGTCTTCCATCACAGGCGCTGCGGCGCCAGGGTCGATACGCGGGCGGATGGTGTAGTTCCAGACAGGGCAAACCGTATGGCGAGTCAGATGGAG
>JAAXUL010001141.1 GCA_013336035.1 Chloroflexales bacterium | reverse complement strand
GACGCAGGCGCAGGTGGCGGCCCCGGCGCTCGCGCGACCGATGATCGCGCGCCTGCTCGTGATCATCAACCCGGCCGCCGGGATCGCGCGCCCGATCTTGAAGCCGCTGAACCAGGTCTTGCACCCCGCCGGGATCAGCTGGGAGGTGGCGATCACGCACGCCGCGGGCGATGCGCGGCGCTATGCCACGATGGCCAACGCCGCGGGCTATGACGCGGTCGCGGTCTACGGTGGGGACGGCTCGGTGATGGAGGCCGCGAGCGGCCTGATCGGGAGTACGGTTCCGCTGGTGATCCTCCCGGGAGGGACCGGCAACGTGATGTCGATCGAGCTCGGCATCCCCTCCGATGTGGGGGCGGCGGCTCAGCTGATCGTGGCCCCCTCGGCCCGGCTGCGCCACATTGACCTCGGACAGGTGGGCGAGCGCTGCTTCGCGCTGCGGGTCTGCACCGGGTACGAGGCTGACTATGTGACGGGCACCTCCCGCGAGGCGAAGGAGCGCCGGGGTATGCTGGCCTACGCTCTGAGTGCGATCCAGCAGGACCCGCGCAAGGTCCGCTACCGGCTCACCCTGGATGGCCAGCCGGTTGAGGTGGAGGGCTATAGCTGTATGGTCGCGAACTCCGGCAACTTCGGCCTGGCCGGCCGGACTCTCCACTCCCGGATTAGCATCAGCGATGGGCGGCTCGATGTGCTGGTGGTCACACACCTCAACTTCATCGCGGCCCTGCAGGCACAGCGTCCGTCACACAGCGCCCAGCAACACATGGTGCGGCACTGGCAGGTAGCTGAGGTCACGGTGGATGCGCTCACGCCCCAGACGGTGGTCGGCGACGGCGAGACCTGGGATGACACCCCCTTCACCGCCCGAGTCGTCCCCGCTGCGCTTCGCGTCCTCGTCCCCTAGATGACGGGCGCGGCTCCGCACTTGCACCCAGGATGGCCGCGCAGCGCTCGTGCTGCTAGCCCCCCGGAGCGGCCTCCTCGTAGGCTAAGGGCGAAACAAGCGTTCCCCTTTCCCTCTCGGGCCCCCACGTGCAGCTCAGGGAGGCCTGGGGTAGGATGCGCATCAGCCAGCATCAACCACATGGCCGCCCGGAAGACGCATCGCTACCCGCCCGCCGGCGTTGGGCGTGGCGCTTGCGCCGGCTCCACCCGCATCCACGGGGTGCCGAACAGCGGCAAGAGCCAGCGGTCGAGACCGTACCAGCCGGCCACCTTCCACGCGAGCATCAGCACAATCGCCAGGGCAAACAGGAAGGCGTTGGTGCTGGCCGTGCCCGCCATAATGAAGTTCCAGTTCAGGAATCCACCGGCGAAAGCGGCGATGCCGACGAAGGCCCCGAGGATCAGCGCGATGCCGATCAGGAGCTCGCCCCACATCACCAGGTCGGCGAACCAGGTGTACCAGCCGCGGTCGAGCATGAACTGGATGAAGTCGCGGTACCAGTCATAGGCGATGGCCGGCTTCCCCTCCTCGGGGATGGTGACCGCGTTGGTCCAGAAGCCCTTGAGGGCCTCGCCACTTGCCCGGGTGCCGCCGCTGATCTTGCCCCAGCCGGCGCTGAGCCACTGCCAGCCCAGGTACAGGCGGACGATTAGCCAGAGCCAGGCGAACTGGGTCGTGTTGAACAGCGCGTTGGCGATGGGCGGGTCCGGGATCAGCACCTTGCCGCGCGGGGTAACCAGCCGAGTGCTCATCGCTCCTGCCTCTCTAAGGGTCCTATCAGATCTCGACGCACTCGATGATAGATCTCCATCGGCTGAATTACAACGTCCAAGGGGGCCTGTGCTCGCTGGTCTTTATGGATGATCACTGCCCGCCTTAGGCTAGGGATTCCACAAATTGAGCACCTCCTCGATCCCGAACCGCCCAACGATCGTCGGCACGCTGATGGCCATGTCCGTGACGGCGCCCTCGACGGGCATGCCGCGATAGCTTCGCGGATCAGCGCCTGTGGTCTCACTGGACCATGCCGCAACGCCTCAGACGTGCGATGCCTCGAGCAGCCGCGCGACCTATACTCTCGCTAGGCCGAACACGGGGTTGGCACGCTCGACTAGCTGCGCGTGCCAGAAGGAAGGAAAGGGTGTGATATGCCAGGGCTTTTACGAGGGATGGCCAAGACTGCCGCAGTGGTCGGCACCGCGACCGCCACGCGCAATGTGGTGAACCGCCGCATGGCCGATAAGAACGTCGCGGCATACACCAGCGCGGTTGATAAAACGTACGCACAGCAGGCTCCGCCGCCGCCGCAGTACGCTCCGCCGCCGCAGCAGCAGGCTCCGCCGCCGCAGCGGCACGCCCCGGCGCCGTATGGATTTGCCCCGCCGCCCCCGCAGGACTTCAACCCGCCAGCGCCGGAGGTGTTCGCCCAGCCCGCCTTCCAGCCGTACTCGCCGCCTCCGCCGGGGTATGCGCTGCCAGTAGGCTCCCTCGACGAGGATATGGTTGCGAAGCTCGAGCGCCTCGGCGCGCTGCGGGCCCAGGGGCTGCTTAGCGACCAGGAGTTCGCCGCTGCCAAGCGCAAGCTGCTGGCAGGCTGACACCTAAATGTGGCCCCAACTGCCCACGGGTTGCGCAACGAGATTCACCTGGGCCGAAATGGCTTCCCAACGCCCTCGAGCATACCCGCAGTTGTTGAGGCAAGGGCCTTAGCATTGCTCTGACGGCTGAGACCAGGAATGCGAGCGAGGCCGTCCTTATGCCGCGTCCTCGATCTGCGACAGCTCGTTGCGCAACCCGTGGGTAGTTGACGACAAGATTGGGTGATGTGCGTGTCGTACTCCGGTTTGCCAAGTACAGTTGATTATAGCGCGTCCAGGAGGGAATGGCCTTGATGGCCTGCGCCCGACTTGGGATTGACCCACAG
>JAAXUL010000348.1 GCA_013336035.1 Chloroflexales bacterium | reverse complement strand
GGGAGAGATGGTTGTCGACCACCGTGCGGACAAAGATGGTGTGCTCGGGCGGGGCTGCGGCGGATCTGGGGGCCGCGCCGATCAGGACGAGCAGACCGATCAGGACGAGCATTCCACGATAGATGGCGATTGATCGAGCGAGCGTTGATGAGGGTCTGGCATCATTGCGCATACGTGCCTCCGACATATAAACCCGCCCCTGGCGGGCCCGCGCCACTTCGTCGGCGACCTGGATAGGGTCCATCCCGGCACTGAGCGTGGGTGGGTTCGCACCAGCGACGACGGCGCTCAGGTCGGGCCGGCTCGTCAGATGGAGCGGGCGGTAGCTCGCTCGAGGCAGGGCGCGAGACACGGACACGCTCGCTGTGGCCCAGAGGCGTGCTATCGGTCGGATCGTGCAGCAACTCCCAGCGGATAAGCAGGGCGTGTAGAGTCACCCTAGAGGATCAGCCGGACGCCTCATGCCTCGCCACGACCGGCAGCGTAGCTGCGGGCCGTATGCCACGCCCCTGGGAGTGGTTGCGGGAAACCCATCGCAGTCAGGGCGGCGCCATCGCTATCGGGGCTCTGGGTGAGGGCCGTGAGGGCCGTGTCGGTGAGCGTGATAGGCACGTCACGCACGGGCTTTACCCGGTGACTGGGCCGATCCACGCGCATGCTGACGGTGGGAGAGCCGTCACGTTGCGGGCGGTGATCAGCTCGACGTCTGAGATAGCCATGGCACCGTGGTGGCAAAAAGCGATCGGCTGGCGTCACTATACCAGCAGGAGGCGCCATCGTGCAAGCGCCCCTCATCGCGGCGTACATGGCGGCGTACAGGCAGCAGCAGGGCGACCTCTGGCTCTACGAGGAGCAGCTGCGCCGATGGCAGGCGGGGAAGCTCACCGCCGCCCAGCGCGGGGAGATCGTGGGCCTCACCGAGCGTCTGGCGAGCCTGCGCGCCGACATCATCGCCATCCTCGACCTGGCGCGGTGGCTGAAGCCGCACACGATTGACGCCGTGCTCAGCCGCTCCGACCTGGAGCTGGGCCTCGACGCGCTGCTGGGCAACCTCACACCGGAGGGGCGGCGGAAGCAGCCGTAGGCGGGGCAGGCCGGGGCTACGCCCAGGCGCTAGCCTCGACTAGCTCCCCGCCGCCGTCGTGGTGGCGCTGGGTACAGTGCCGAGCTACGGCTCGTGGCGCCTCACGAGGGGCGGGCGCCAGAGGTGCTCCTGACCGCAGCTGGCTCAGACCCGATGGACGAAGCCCGTGACGTAGCGGTCGCCGTAGCTGTAGGGGAGCTGGATCGGCCACCCCAGCCGGCTGAGGATGGGCGTGATCACCCCGCAGGTCGCGTAGTTGCGCTGCTCCGCCGGCGGCAGATCGAAGACCTGCTGCCACGCCAGCCAGGGCAGCCAGGGAGCGCCGGTGTCGCGCAGGCAGGCGAGCGCCAGGTCGCTGTAGGCGTACTGCGACCGCGACCAGGCGACGCAGGCCTCGGCCTCCTGGCGCAGCGCGGGGTCGCCGAGCGCCTCGGCGGCCTCGAGCAGCGCCGCCTGGCTGCTCAGGACGGCGGCCAGCTCGTTGAGCCACGCCAGCTCGCGGCGTCCCACGTCGTCGCCCAGCGCGGCGTGGACGGCGGCGTGGACCTGCTCGTGCAGCAGGGTCTCGAGGAAGTTCAGCTCGGGGTGGGCCGCGCCGCAGATCGCGTCGAGCTGCACCGCGATAGCGCAGAGGGCCGGGACATACGTGCCGGCCAGGCCAGGCCCGAACGATGCCGCCGCGCCCAGGGCGGGCCGGAAGGGCTGGATGCCCCGGGCCAAACAGAGCTGCGCCGCGTGCTCGCCGAGCCGCGCATAGGGCGACTCCGCGAAGCGCTGGAGCCAGTCATCGTAGGTGAGGGCGTACCAGAGGGCCGCCTCCTGGTTGGCCCGGCTCTCCAGCGTATTGCGCAGCCGGTACATAAACTGAATGACGGTCTGGAGGGAGAGCCCGTAGCGGCGCTCGAGGCGGCGGATCTCGCTGACCGCGCAGGCGCAGAACCAGTCGATCGGCTCGTCGTCGGGGCGGCCCATCAGGTAGGGGAAGAAGGCGTCGCGGAAGAGGCGGCACTCGGCCAGGGCCTCGGGCGAGCCGCGCGCCACCCACTGCTGGAGGCCCACGAAGCACTTCATCACCGCCACGGGGGTGACGGTGACGGACAGCGGGCCGAGGGTGAGCTGCGCCATCGTTAGACTACCCCACCGCCTCGTAGTCAGCGCTGGGGTAGATCTCAGCGCTATGGGAACGAGATGACGGTCTATGAACCATTGCACGTCTCTAGGCAAGCCTCTCGGTGGGCGAGGGACACCTCGTCGCGCCCGTCAAGGAGGGGCAGCAGGGCGTCGTTCTCAACCCAGGCCCGGGCTAGCCGCTTCGGCACCTGATACTTTGCGGTGAGCTGCTCGACGAGCCAGCTATCCAGCTCGCCCGTCGCACGGCCCACGACGTGTCACTCTCGGCCCGCCCCAGCAGATCGCGGCACAGCTCAAGCAGCAAGGTGGTCTTGCCCACCCCTGGCTGGCCAGGCCCGCTCATGCTTCTCATCGCAGGCACAGCGTGGCCGCGCTGTTGCTCATAGCTGTCGCTGATAGCCAGTCGCCTGAGGGGGCTGCCCCTCGCACTAGCCGGACCTCGTTGGCGCCGCGCGTCCGCGCCAGGCGCTTACGACAAAGAAGATCGCCAGCGTGGCAAACCACAGCAGCGCGCACACGGTGGCGACGTAGGCCAAGGGATGCTGGGCCACAGAGCCAGGGCTGAGCGCCTGCTGGCCTGGCGCCGCGGCCGCAAGGACGGCGAGCGAGACACCGCCCAGCAGCCGCTGCCCGCCGCGCAGGAGGCGCACGGCGACCACGAGCAGCGCGGTGGCGCAGCAGAGCAGCACCACGCGCTCGACGACAAAGCCGGGGGCCGTCAGATCGGTGGTGATGTCATCCAGCGCAAGGGCGGCGAAGAAAACAGCTACGGCCACGACAGCGGCGTCGCGCAGCGGCGCCAGGAGCGAGGGGGCAGATTGGGGTAGTCGTCGCATGGTACTTCTCCTCTCTACATAGCGTTGAGGCCGCTACGACAACGCGTCCAGAGCACCGCGCTACGCCTTGGCACTTACGCCCTCGGCTTGCCCCTCGCGCCGGCGCCCGAGGGCGAGGTGGGCCAGCGGGCCGACGAAGCTGACCAGCGAGGCCGCGGCCCAGGCCCACTTACCTCCGTTGATCTCTGCGGCCGGGCGGCGGTAGATGCCCCACAGGGCCGCCAGCAGGCTCAGCTAGAGGCTCGCCAGGGCCAGGATGAGCCGCCGCTGGCCCGGGCTCAGATCTTCTCATCGCCTGCGCCGCATCATTATCTCCCTTCGACAGGCTGCCGCCCTGCGTGCCATCGCCACGCCATGATATCGCTACGGGGCAGGGTCACAGTGGATGGTGGTGAAGACCGGGCGCGGCTCCTGGAAGAGCCAGAGGCCCCCCTCGACCGATACGGCCTCGTGGGCGTAATCCCAGCTGGGCTCAGGCTGCGCGAGGTAGAGGTTCTGGGCATCGCCCTTGCCAGCGCCGCGCCAGACGCGCAGCGCCGCGCCGGGGGCCAGCTGGAAGTCAGGCAGGTTATAGCGGCCGGCGCTGTCGACGAGATCCCAGCCGGCGTAGCGCTGCTCGCTCGCGCCCGTGTTGACGAGATCGACGTAGGCGCTCTGCGCGCACCACTGCTCGGGCGTGACCTCGAGCGTCTGCCCGCCGCCGCAGCCGGCGAGGGCGAGGGCCAGGCAGAGGGCGGCGATGAGGCGCATCGGGTTGGCTCTGGTGTTCATGGTCGATCACACCTCGGTCGCCGGCTAGGGCAAGAGCCAGAGCAGCAGCAGCACGCCCACCGTGTAGAAGAGGCCAAAGTAGATGAGCATGTAACCAGCCGCCAGCAGTGGCCGTGACCGGGTTCGCATCACCGCATCGTAGCCTGTGTGCAGCTTGACGCTCGTATGTCCCTGCTGCTCCATCTCGCGCAGATACTGCCGCAGCACATGGTTGTAGACGTGGAAGCGGCTGAAGAGCAGGACGCCGAACCAGTAGATGCACACCGCGGAGACGCGACTGATCGAGGGCAGGGGCGAGGCGAGCTGCGCCTGGAAGGAGAAGCCGAAGATGGCGAAGCTGATGCTAAGGTAGAACGTCGCGACCGTCCAGCGCGTCCTCCCGTGCTCCTGCTCAATCTCCCAGACGCGGAGGTAGATCTCGTCGCCCGTTGCGAGGCCCGGCGCGGCCGGCCCAGGGGGCGGCGTCGGGACAGGGTCAGGCGCGGCAAGCAAGCCCTGGAGCACCTGGATGTCTGCCTCGCTGGTGGGTGGTGACACGGCCTGCTCCTGATCTCCTGTGCTACGCTCAGCGCTGAAGTATCTACATCCGTGTATGCACAACCTCCTCAACCTTCGTCCGGAGGTAGTCCGCGTCCTTGCAGACCTCGTAGTGCCAGCGCCCCCACTGGCCCGGCCCTTCTCGGAAATCGGGCACGTAGAGGAGGCCAGCCTTGGCCAAGAAGTATAGCATGTGCAACTTTAACTTGTGTAAAGAAAACGAATCTATGATCTGCTACAGCGTGGCTGCCTGCTAGAGATCAGGATCCGCCTGAGCTTCGCCCGCTGCTCCCGAAATCATCGTCGTGCGCCACTGGGCGATCCGCCGCTGGTGTTTCTGATAATCTACTTTTCACCTGACAAATACACCCATCCCGGCACCGCAAGCAGCGAAGAATCGTCGCGTGGAGGAACACAATGGATGAGCAGAAGCCAACAGTAAGCAGGCGGCCCCGCGCTGCGGCCCCAGAGGGCCACTCCCGCGCCCGCCAACTCAGCCAAGGCCCCGCCGCGCCTGACGCTCCTGCGGCAGCAGGCTGGCGTAGAGGAATCTGTGGGTCGGTGCTGGCACCCTGACGGCGCGCGCCAGCCGTACCACCGCCCCGTTCTGCGCCTCCAGCTCCGAAGGGCGCCCGGCCATGATGTCGCGCTGCATCGAGGCGGTGGTCTCCGCCGGCAGCGAGTCGAAGACGGCCAGGGTCTGCGCGACGAGATCCTCGGACAGAGCCACGCCGTGGGCCAGGGCTACGGCCACCACCTCACGCATGGCCGCCTCGGCCAGCGCCCGCGTCTCCGGGATGCTGCGCCAGGCCCCGATGGGTACCCGCGTCACCGCGCCGATCCCCCAGGTGGTGATCAGCAGGAACTTCTCCCACATCGCGCGCTGGATGTCATCGGCGATCACCGCGGTGACCCCGGCGCGAGTGAAGGCCACGTGGAGGGCCGTAGCCCGCACACTCGGCTGGTTGTCCAGCTCGCCGAGGATGACGGTCGGCTCGACCGCCGTGTGGCGGATCACCCCCGGCGCCACGATCGCGGCGCTGATGCGGCAGAGGCCACCCAGGATGTGGGTACGCCCCAGGGCGACGGCCAGCTGCTCCGGCGCCTCGACCCCGTTGAGCAGCGGCACCACCGCGGTCTCCGGCCCAAGCAGGGGGCGCAGCGCCGCGGCCGCCGCGGCGAGCTGCCAGCTCTTCACCGCCACCAGCACCGCATCGACCGGCCCGACCTCGGCTGGGTCATCCGTGGCGATCATCGGATGGGCAGTGAAGTCACCCGCGATGCTCTCAACCCGCAGCCCCTGCGCCTGGATAGCCGCCAGATGCGCGCCGCGCGCGATCAGGGCCACGTCTTCGCCGGCGCGGGCCAGCTGCCCGCCAAAGTAGCCGCCCACACCGCCCACTCCCACCACGGCAATGCGCATGGCTCCCTCCTTCATACCACCACTCGGCCAACGCCGATCATGGTACCGATGCCAACCCCATGATTGCAACAGGGCGCTGCACCCCGCGCAGCTCAGTATCCCGCCGGCGCCTCGTAGCTGCTCAGGCTCGCGAAGCGCGTCGTCGGCGCGGCACCACCCCCAGCGGCCCGTTGCGCTGCCTGGCCAGGTGCAGCTCGGCCACCCCCCGCTGCGCCGTCGCCTCGTCGTAGACCTCCTCGCGGTAGATGAACAGCACGATGTCCGCGTCCTGCTCCAGCGCGCCGCTGTCGCGCAGGTCCGAGAGCCGCGGCACCTTGCTCGCCCGCTGCTCCGCCACCTCGGGGCGCGGCGGATCGCGCATCGCCATCAGGCCAAGGAAAGTCAGACCAGTTTCGATCGCCTCCTCGGTCAACTCGGACGGCATCGCCGGAAGGAGGCGCGTGGCGAAGGCCAGCACCCGTAGCCCGGCGCGCGCGTAGCCGTCGGCGGTTCAGTCCACGCTGATCGGAGGCGGTCTACCACCTCCGGAGGAGGCCACCTCGCGCGGGCGCTGGTCGCTCAGCCGCCGGCCGCAGCTACGCCCTACGCGGGCGGGTCGAAGCCGACCAGACCCTCACGCAGCGCGTAGAGCGCGGCCTGGATGCGGCTGGCCAGGTGGAGCTTGCCAAGGATGTTGCTCACGTGGGTGCGCACGGTCATCTCGGTAATCACCAGCCGGTCGGCGATCTCACGGTTGCTCAGCCCCTGGGCCAGCAGGCGCAGCACCTCCAGCTCCCGTGCGGTCAGTGGCTGCGGCGTCAGCGGATGCGCCGCCGGGTGGGCCAGCTCGTGCAGCACCTTGCGCGCGATGATCGGGTGGAGTGAGGATTCGCCGTGCGCCACCTGGCGGATGGCCTGTACCAGCGCCTCGGGGCCCGAGTCCTTGAGCAGATAGCCGAGCGCGCCCGCCTTGATCGCCGGAAAGACCTTCTCGTCGGTGGCGAAGCTGGTCAGCACCAGGATGCGAATCTCCGGCTGGGCGCTCGTGATCTGCCGGATCGCCGCGATGCCGTCGAGCCCCGGCATGACCAGATCCATCAGGATGACATCGGGGCGCAGAGCCGCGGCGCGCGCGATCGCCTCCTGGCCGTCGCCGGCCTCGCCCACCACGACAATATCCGGCTCGCGCGCCAGCAGGGCGATAATCCCTTTGCGGAGGAGCGCATGGTCATCGACAAGGACCACCCGGATCGGCATGCTCGTCATCGTGCGACCTCCACCGTAATACACGTCCCGGCCCCAGGCGCGCTGCGGATCGTCAGCTGGCCACCCAGCTGCCGGACGCGCGCCTCCATCCCACGCAGCCCGAGGCCGCCCACGCGGGCGACCTCGGCGACGTCAAAGCCACGCCCATCGTCAGCGATCGCGAGGGAGGTGGTGGTCTCGCCAAAGCGCAGGTGGACGGCGACGTGCTGTGCCTGGGCGTGCTTGAGGACGTTGTTCAGCGCCTCCTGGACAATATGATAGAGCACTTCCTGGGTTGGAAGCGGCAGCTGCGGTTCGCCCTCGCAGCGCAGCTCGGTCTGCAGCGCCGCCCGGGACTCAACCGCGTCCAGGCGGTTCTGGAGCGCGGCGAGCAGCCCCTCCTGCTCGAGCAGCGGCGGGCGCAGGTTAAAGATCAGCAGGCGCAGCTCGCCCAGCGCGTCCTGAAGCAGCTGCTGGATCGCATGCAGGTGGGCCTGGGCCGTTGGGGCGTCGCCATCGCTCAGGGCATCAGCGGCGGCGTGGGTATAGAAGGTCAGGCTGTACAGCGACTGGGACACCGCGTCGTGCAGGTCGTGGGCCAGCCGCTGGCGCTCGGTGAGCGCCGCGAGCTGCGCGACCTGCGCGTGCAGGCGGGCATGCTGGATCGCGACCGCGGCCTGATCCGCCAGGGTGGCGACAAGGCGCAGATCCTCGGGCGTGAAGCCGCCCGGCTTGTTCACCAGATCGATCGCGCCAATGGCGCTCCCGGCCA
>JAAXUL010000347.1 GCA_013336035.1 Chloroflexales bacterium | reverse complement strand
ATGCCTATTGGTGCTTTCATCGTCAGCAGCAACATCAGCGCCTCTATGGCACCACTACCGCAGCCTTACCTGAAGAAATGCTGCTGCGGCAAGCCGCATGAGCCATCCACACGTTATGGTCACACCCAAGTGAACTTGCCCATCACTGAGACGCCAACACACGACATTCTGCCCTACGACCGCAGCTAGATGGCTACCATCAGGGCTAAATGCAAGCGAACGGGCATTCGCGCCGAGTCCGCTGAACACACGCTCTGGGCGACTAGGATCGCGTAGTGGACGTAGTGAGACGATGTTCATGACTTATTCCGATCACTTGAGCCTAGTAAGAGCTAGCGATCGATGTCAGCAAGCTATCTATTGCTTCAACGCCTCCGGTTCTCGATCTAACTGATAGTCTCTAGCGCTTCAGCGGACTCTGCTGGTGGTACTCGCACCCGCCCCGTCAGCAGATCGTCCATCAGACCGCGCTTCATCTGCCGGAGCTTGGCGAGGTAGGCCTGCTCAGTGTGGAGACGGGAGACATAAGCATCTAGAAAACTGATAATTGCTTTCTGTTCCTCTACTTTGGGCAAAGCCATCGGCAATCGACTAAGAGTTGCCTTATTAAGTTTAAATCTACCCGCACCTTGTCTTGAAAGGTAAAGAGTAATATCCCTGTGACGAAAAAAGTTAAAAAACCACTCTGTCAAGCAACATTCCGTGCCCGATATGACATGAGCGTGGTTATTCACATTGAAATCCCCATTGACCAATATTGTCATGTCCCACGTATTGTACTTCAGGAAATGATCTCCATCTTCTCCTATTAAGGCAAATTTACCACTAATGCGATAATGGTCGATGAAGTCCACAATGCCTGTTGGGCCGTAGTACGGATAAGGACCTCGTATTTTATTCCTTTCTTCCGCTGAAATAGGTAATCGTAAATGATTGTTGATAATGCAGCACTCTGCGACCGTTTTCACCCCCCACCCCCTCGGCACTCTGCCCATCTCGCTCTCTTTGAACTGCTGCGGGTGCCGCTCTGGGTCGCGCAGATCCCCATGCTCGTCCAGCCCGCGGGTGAGCAGGTCGTGGAGGAGGCCCTGGCGCATCAGCGTGAGCTTGGCGACAAGCGCCTCGGTGGCGGCGATGGCCTCGTCGAGGGCGTCGAGGACGGCGGCGATGCGGCGCTGCTCGTGCGAGGGGAGGTTAGGGATTAGGTAGAGATCGAAGAACTCACTGGGAACGCGCTGCTGACCAGCTGAACCCGTCATCATTGATTCTGCTTTGAGCCGGAGATTTACCGATTGAGACCAATGATATAAGTACCGGGTACTTGTCCCTGGTTTTGCTCGAAGAACATGAAATTCTGTACTACCAAAACCCACGCCATTTATCAGGTCACGTGCGTGGCAACCTTTACCGTTCTCCATACACGGTGTAATTTTCGCAAACAGCACATCTTCTTCCTGAAAGGCTGTATAACCAAAGCCGACATCACGAACTCTTCGTATTTGTCTACTTGTCCACTGCCCTCCTTCCGATACATCAGCCATCGCAATAAAAGACACTGTCTTGTCTTTGTCAGGCAAGGCTTTTGGTAAAGAGGGATTAATCCAGGCCAATTCACTTAATGGAACAAATTGTAACTCATCCTGCATAGCCTAGCCTCCTCACAAACTGCTCCAACCGCTTTGCCGCCTCATCCCTGCGTCCCTCGATCTCCCGTAATGGCACCTGGTAGCGGTCCCACCAGCTCTCAAAGGTGGCAATCACGCGTTGACGCTGGACCGTAACAGCACGCTCCAACCCGGCAGTGAGATCATCGCGGGCAATGGCAAGAGCGTGTCGCTCACAGTCGGCGTCGCTGAGGGCAGCGAATGAGGCGGCGAGGCGCTTGTCCAGCTCGGCGCGCAGGGCCTTCACCCGCTTCTTCGCCGCCGCCAGCTCCTTCTTAAGCGCCTTCAGCTCCGCCTCGCTCAGAGCCTCCTCGTCAGCAACGGCCTCCTCCGCGCCCTCGTCGTCATCGGAGCCGGGCTTCACCGCCTCCAGGCGCCCGTCCAGCTCAGCCACGCGGGCCTCGGCGGCCGACAGCTCGCGCAAGTAGTCGGGGAGCAGGCGCTTTACAAGCGGGTGCCCCAACGGGTCAGCCACACCACCGTTGCGGGTCTCCTCGTCGATGCTCAGGGCGGCACGGATCGTCGCCACCCAGCCCTCGACCAGACCGCGCCATCCCTGGGCGGCGGCAGCCTTGAAGTCGTACAGGTGGTTGTTCCACCAGCTCGCCACGACACCGGCCACGGCGTAGCGGTCGAGCAAGCCGACATCGGCGAGGGCCGCGCCGAAGCTGGCCAGTAGCTCGGCGCGCAGCGTCATCAGCGCCTTTGTCGCCGGCAGAGCGCGGAGAAGTGGCGAATGGGCCTCCCACCACGCGCGGAAAGCGTCGCGCAGGAGGCCCTCCTGCTCACGAACACCAGCATTCTCGGCGATGGCCGGGCCGAGCTGCCCACGCACCTCGAGAGACGGAGCGAAGTCCAGGTAGCGGGCATCACGCTCAACCAGGAGATCGCGGGGATTCAGGCCGTGAGCAGCGAAGAGTGAGCGCTGGGCCTCCACCTCGGCGCGAGGGATGCCGCCGACGAGGTGGGCGCGCACATCATGGGGAGTGGGGGGCGGCGCATTGTCGGCGTAGCGGCGGATGTTCAGGTTGTAGTCGTTGGCCGCCAGGGTTGCATGATCCACCACCGCCGCGTACCCAGGCACATCGTGGAAGGCGTCGAAGGTGGAGACAATCTTCTCGACGTGCTCAGGGCGAAGGAAGTTCTGCGCCCGCCCGGTGTGGTACTCGGCGTCGGCGTTGATGAACAGCACCTTGCCGCGCCGCTCTGCGGGCTTAGCGCCCTTCGCGCGCATCACGAGGATGCACGCCGGGATGCCGGTGCCGTAAAACAGATTGGGCGGGAGGCCGATCACCGCCTCCAGCACGTCGTCCTTGACGAAGCCGGCGCGGATCTTCTGCTCGGCCCCGCCGCGGAACAGGACACCGTGGGGCATGACCGTCGCCAGCATCCCGCCCTCGCGCAGCACCGCGAGCATATGCTGCGCGAACATCAGGTCGGCCTTCTTGCCTGTCTCGGGGCAGAAGCCATAGGAAAAGCGCTCCTTGAAGCCCATGCCGTCGATACTGTAGTTCTGGCTGAAGGGCGGGTTGGCGAGCACCCGGTCGAACCGCACCAGCTCGCCGCCCTCAACATGGGCAGGGGTCAGGAGCGTATCGTCATTCGCGATGTTGGCGCCGGGGATGCCGTGCAGGATCATGTTCATCTTGCAGATCGCCCAGACGCCACCGTTGTTGTCCTGGCCGTACAGCGACAGGTTGTTGGGATCGCCGCCGCTCTCCTCGACATACTGGCGCGAGAGGATGAGCATGCCACCCGACCCGACGCACGGGTCGTACACCCGCATCCCGCTCCGAGGCTTGAGGATCTGCACCATGAGGCGCACGACATCGCGGGGGGTGTAGAACTCCCCGCCCTTCTTTCCCGCTGAGTCTGCGAACTCGTAGATCAGGTACTCGTAAGCGGCACCCAGCAGGTCAGGGAACTCGAAGTCCTCGTTACGCAGGCGGTAGCGGTTGAAGTGCTGAATCAGGGCACGCAGGCTGACGTCGGGGAGACGGGTACGCCCGACCTGGCGCGTAAAGTTGATATGCTGAACAACGCCTTCCAGGCTGCTGTTGTGGCTCTCCAAGGTACCGAGGGCAACGTTCAAACCATCGCCCACATTTTTGTGCAGCTCTTTATTGATGTACGACCAGCGCGCGGTCGGCGGCACATAGAAGGTTTCACCATAGCGCCCTGGGTCATCGGCCCGCTTCTTGGCCTCCTCCGGGCTACGCCCTCGCGCAAGGTTCTCCTTGATGATCTGCTCGTAGCGCTCCTCGAACACATCAGAGCAGCGCTTGAGGAAGAGCATCCCAAAGATGTACTCTTTGAACTCGGAGGCGTCCATTTTGCCGCGGAGGATGTCGGCGGCGGCGAAAAGGTGGCGCTCAAGCTGGGGGAGGGTGAGGCGGGCCATGCAGAGGTGCGACCTTGATCAGCAGCGACACGCCTGGCAAAGCGATGTGTACGCAGCAGCGGAAAAAGCTAGAGCAAATTATAACATCCGCCTCTAACCCTGCACGCCCGTTCCCGTTGACGCCCCCCGCCCCGCGCCGTACCATAGCCGCAGCGAAGCGCCTTGCACGGAGATTCACGGCGGCATGGCCGAACCGACCAACAACCAGGAGCCCGTCGACCCGCTGACCGTTGGCAAGCTGATTTCGCTTCAAGAGGCTGCGGAGTATACGGCTACTCGATATAGCCCAATCTGGCAAGCATACCTCGCAGCTCCTGCTCAAACTGGGCAAAGGCCATGGCCCGCCGCAAGTCCGCCAGCGACATGGTTTCGATGACCACCTCAGAAAAACTGCCTGGGTGGATGCGCCGCCGCTGCCGCTGCGTCCGGGCGAGCAGCTGGTAGACAGACTCGTCAAACAGCTGCTTCGCGGCATCCCGGTGCAGCATCTCAGGGTTACGCGGAAAGTCTAGCTCGCGTGCGCGCTCGCGCTGCCCGGTAACCGCCTCGGCAAACGCCTCCGCTGATACGAGCAGCCACGCCTCGATCGCCTGGATTGGGATCGCCCAAGTGAGAGGGGCGGTATCGAGACCAGCGTGCGTAAGGGCGGCACTCCCCGGCTCAACCTTATGTTGGCGAACACGCCGCTGGTCGGGGCCATCGGCATCGACGTGGACGACAACAACCTCAGCGGAGACCTGGGCGCCGCGCACAACACTCACCAGGGCATCATCAAAGCGCTGCCGCGTATCCCAAAGCTGCGCGTCCACCCGGTAGTCAAACGCGATCCGCGGCGTGGCGGCGGCGATAATCTTGTGGATCGCGATGGGTACAACTCGAATATCGCGGTTCCCCTCGCCACAGAAGGCGACTCGTAGCAGCCGGCTCACGGCACCCCCCCAAGCGCACCCTCCGTCCACAGCGCCCCGAGGTCGCGCTCCTCAAGGAGTTGGTGCAACCGCTCGCGCGTCGGCTCATCGGTGAGCGGCACGAAGAGCGGCCCGAGCGACGATGGCACCAGCGGGCGGTAGATGGTGTGGCGCGTGCCCGGTGTCTCACCCTTACGTACCCGTGTCACCGCCTCAACCAGGATGAGATCGTCGGGCTTCAGATGATCGACCAGGTGTGGCGAATGGGTGTTGATCAGGATCTGCTTGAGCGGCTCCAGGTCGTCCTTGTCATAGTCCTCACTAAGCGGGTCAGTCGCCATCCCCTTGAGCAGCGCGACCACAGTCTCCAGCCGGCGCGGGTGAACTCCGTTCTCCGGCTCCTCCAGGCAGATCACGCCGGCCTGGTCGGGGTCATACTGGAGCGCCAGCAGCCCCAGCAGGCGCAGGGTACCATCGGAGAGCACACGCGACGAGAAGTGGCGGTTGTCCTGGGTCTGGAGCTCGACCATATAGCGGTGGAGATCCTCCAGGTTCTTGATATGGAGCTCTTTGGCCCCAGGGATAAACTGGCGCACCCAGCTCGAGATCTCCAGGCGGGCGCTTGGATCGGTTCGGATGATGCGCTGGAGCGCTGAGGCAAGATACTGGCCGTTGCTGGCGAGGCGATCCGGCCCATCGACGGGGTTCGGCTCGCGCATCGCCTCCGGCTCCAGGTGGACGAAGCGCCAGCGGCGCAGCTCGTTACGCACTGCGCTAATATGCGGGAACTCGCTGGCATCACGGATGACGTAGAGCACTGACTGACGGGTGCCTCTGCGCATCGGCCGCGGGCGACCGCGCTCTGCGGCGTCCTGATGGACGATCATCTCGCCGGACTCGTTGATCGAGATGTAGGGTGCGTTTCGGCGAGGGAACGGCAGGTAGGCCTCGCGGAAGGCCTTGCTGCTTAGCCAGGGGAGCTTCTGATCGCTGGCCTTGACAAGCAGTTGCTCACGGGCGATCTGGAGGCGAGGGCCGCTCTCTCCATCCTCGCGCTCGATATCGATCTCGTAGCGCAGCCAGGGCCGCTTGAGCTTCACCACACCCTCAAACTCGTCGGCGAATGTCCGGTCGAGCAGCAGCTCGACCGCGAAGCTCATGCGCCGGGCGTGGGAGCCATCGGGCTGCTGTGAGAAGATCTCGAAGGGGTCGCCACGAACGGACTGGAGGATCGTTGGCAGATCATGGTCGGGAAGCATCGAGAGCAGGCGCAGCGCGTCGAAGAGGTTGCTCTTGCCCACATTGTTCGGCCCGGCGAATGCCTGAAATGGGCGCAGCGGGACGACGACCTGCTGGAGCGTCTTGAACCCGTCGACTTCGATCTGTGTGATCATGGGCCTTGCCAGCTTCCCATTGGAGAGCATCAGGGCGGGCAGATTCGATTATACCATCCGTCGCAGCGGGCCGCTTTTCAAGAACAATGTCGGCCTACACGGAAACGCCCGTTTCCGTTGACTTTTCCACACTCCCCGCCGTACCATAGCCGCAGCATCGCAATTTTGCATGGAGTCTACGGCGGCATGGCCGAACCGACCGACAACCAGGAGCCCGTTGACCCCCTGACCATGGGTGAGCTTCAGCCTCTCAAAGAGTTGGCGCAGGAGTTCGGGCTGTCATATAACACGCTTCGAGGCTATGCTATGCGCGGGAGGCTTCACGCCACTAAATTCGGCCACCAGTGGGCATCCACACGCCGCGCAGTAGAGCTCTACCTGGAGTCTCGCAGTCTCGAAAATATCCCAAAGAAATATCGCCGGAAGCTTGACAAGTAGATCAATCTCGATCTACTATGCTGATTGAAATGACGCAGCCTAGCAGGTGCGGGAACACCAGCTAGGCCGCTAACCCCATCCTGGTCTTAGCAGGAAGGGGCTGGGCGCGATTGTACCATCAGTCGCGGCGATCCCCGGCCCCACCGGCACCGCGGTGGGGGCCGTGCGCGCGGGAGTTGTCATTTCGCCGGCGCGGCCAGCGCCTCAGGCTTATGAGGCTGCCTGGAGGATCGCCGTGAGACCCTCGGCTGACCCCGGCGTGCCTTGCGGCATCCTCCGGCACCGGAGAGGATCGCCACGATGGCACCCCTTCCCCCACCCGCCCTCAGCGCACCTGCTGACGGGCAAGACCCCCCACCCCTCGACCCGCGGCTCGTCGACCGGCTGCTCACCGACCACCCGGATCGTGCTGCCGCCCTGATCTCTGCCCTGCGCCTGGAGCACCGCGTCGCCCAGGGCGTCGCCCACGGGGCCCTCTATGGCCTCGACCCCGAGGTCGTGGGCTGGGACTGGCGCGCTCTGATGTCGCGCTACGTCCCGGCGCTGCCCTACGGGCCGGTCGGCCGCGCGGAAACGGGCGCGCTCGCGAGTGTGTACGACCCGGTGGCCCTCGCCGACCTGCTCAGCCTGAGCCCGGCCGTCGCGCGGACGCTGATCGCGGCTCTGAGCCCCGCCCAGCGTACAGCCCAGGCCGAGGCCCAGGCCGACTGGCTGGTGGATGACCACGGCCTGCCCGCCGAGGCGGAGGAGATCCTGGCGGGCTGGGAGCGCGACCTCGCCGCGCGGGCGGCGTGAGCCGTGTCGAGCCGATCGCCTACACCGTGCTCCGGTCGGGCCAGCCGCCAGTGAATATGCGCCTCTACCCGCTGCGGGAGCTCACCGACCTGATGGAGGCCGAGCCCCTGCACGCCGCCACACTGCTCGCCCGGCTGGAGCCGCGTGTGCTGGAGGGGGATGGATTAGCGCGGAAGCTA
>JAAXUL010001140.1 GCA_013336035.1 Chloroflexales bacterium | reverse complement strand
CCCACTTCGGGCAGCGCCTGGCCGCCTGCCGCACCGGCTGCGATATCTGCGCGCCCCAGGCGGGTGCCGGGGTGCGCATCGCCCGCGCGGGCCGCTCGCCCCAGGGGCTGCCGCCCCGCGACGACGACCCGCGCAGCGATGTGCGGCGGCTGCTCGACGGGCTGGCCAACCTGCCCTTCGCGATGGGGCGCAGCGGCCTGGCCCGCGCGCTCAAGGGCGGGGCCAATAGCCCGGTCGAGCCCGAGCGCCTGCCCGAGCACGGGGCTCTGCGCCACCTGAGCCTGACCGCCATCGAGGACCTGGTCGAGCGCCTGATCGACGAGGGCTATATCGAGCGCGACGAGCGCGACGAGTACCGCCGGCTGAGCCTGAGCCTCCTGGGGAAGAAGGCGCGCCGCGACCCGGCCTTCCTGCCCGAGTGGGGGCTTTGACAAGGATGAAGGGTGAAGGCTGAATCCGGGCACCTGCCGGCATTGGTAGCGCTTCATCCTTCATCTCTCATCCTTCCGTCATAAACCAGCTCCCCCCGACCTGGAGCGTGGGCAGCCCGCCGCTGGCCTGGCCGATCACCTCGGTGAGGCCGCCGGTGCGCTCGCGCAGCACCTCGCCCTCGTCGTCGAGGAAGCGCAGGGTGAGCACGCCGTTGACCACGCGCACGAGGGCCCGCCCGCCCTGCTGCTCGATCAGCTCGGTGCCGCTGTAGGTGATCTCGAGGGTGGCCTTGCTGCCGACGGCCGGGCTGGCGGTGCTGGCCGCGAAGCCGGCCAGCATCTCGCCTATCGCGGCCCGCTGGTCGGCCCGCTCGCTGGGGGCGAAGTGGCCGGCCAGGCGCTCGGCCCAGACCCGGCGCGCGTTCGGCTGGGCCAGCTCAGGGTCGGCCATGGCGAGGTTCAGGTCCTCGAGGAAGCTCTCGACCACGGCCCGTGGGCTCGACCCGCCCGCGCCCGCCAGCTCCTGCTCGGTGGGCTCGGCGCCGCAGCCGACGAGCGCCAGCGCGAGCAGAAGCGTGAATACCACGAGGGCTCGAGCGATCATGGCGTTGGGGTTGGGGCCGCCTCGGTGTCGCGGAACGAGCGAGGGGGCGCGGGCAGCTCGGCGCGGATGATCTGGCCGGCGTTGACAATGTAGAGGATGGGCCGGGCGCCGTTGCTGTCGATGAAGAGGGCGGCCAGCTGGTCGAGGCGCACCTTGTCGTCGGGGCGCGCCTTGATCTGCTGGACCACCTTGCCGGTGACCTTCTCCATCTGGATGATCCGCTCGTTGAGCGAGTCGACGAGGAAGAAGAAGCCGTCCTCGGGGGTGGTCCCGGTGACGAAGAAGCGGGTCACAGCCGTGATCGGCGGCGCGATCGCCTCGGGCTTGATATCGGCCACGAGCTGGCCCTGGCTGAAGACCATGACCGAGCCGTCGGCGCGCAGCAGGTAGATGCTGCCGTCCACGCCCATATCGACCACGGTGCTCAGGTCGAGGTTCTGGAGGCTGGCCGGGTCGAGCCAGTAGTCGGCCGTGTCGCCGTAGCTGCCCGAGCGGAAGCGCAGCACCTCGTTGGGCTGGGCGCCCCAGACGTAGAGGTTGCCGCCGTACTCCTCGACGTCGAGGCGGTCCTTCAGGCGCCAGATCTCGCTGGCGCCGAGCTTCGAGTAGTTCCAGGTGCTGCCGGTGCGGAAGTAGTAGCCGAAGCCGCCGGGCGCCTCATCGATGGCAACCACCTGGTCGATGCGCCAGATGGCCGCGCGCAGCGAGCCGACGACTGTTGTGCCGACGCCCTGCCCGGGGCTCAGGTAGGGCTCGGGCGTGCCGCCGTCGCGCGGGATGCGGTAGAGGCGGGCGTTCTGGGCATCGCCGTCGACGGCGTAGATGTAGCGCAGGCCCTCGAGCACAGCCGTATCAGTGATGGCGGCCATGGCCGGCGGCACGACCACGCTGGTGAACTGGCCTGTCGGCAGGGGGTGCTGCGCCAGCACGAGCGGGCTGTCGAAGAAGGTGAGGTGCTGCACCGCGGCCAGGGCCCGCTCGTACTCGCGCTGGATCTCTTGATAGCGCAGCCAGAGGATGGGGTTGGTATCGGTGACGTTGGGGCTGGCCCGCACCTCGTCAATCGCCTGACGGGCCAGGTCGAGGTCCGCGAGGGCGTCGGCCTCGTCGGGGGCGTCGCGTACGGCGGCGAGGTGCTCCTCGGCGGCGGTGAAGTACTCGATGGCCAGCTGCTGGTCGTTCTGCCGCGTGAGGGTCAGGCCGTAGAAGATCAGCGCGCCAATGACGAGGATCAGGCCGGTCAGGAGGGCCCAGGGGAAGGGCGGCCTGGTGCGGCGGTACGAGAGGCCCTGGCCGCGCGGGATCGGGCGTGGGGGCGGCGGGGCGGCCCGCCGGCTCTGGCGTGACCGCCAGCCATCCTCGATGGTCACGGCGATCCGCTGGAAGGGCAGGGCCAGGCGCTCGCCCCAGCTGAGGTCGATCAGTGGGCGGGCCTCGTAGCGGGGGCGGTAGGGCCTGGCGGGGAGCAGCAGATCGGGGTCGGCGAGATCAACGCGTCGAGTGACCGGGCCCGGGTCTTCGCCGAGGAAGGTCGAGGGCGGCAGGTTCTCGAGGCGCAGGGGCGCCCGGTCGGGCGGGGTGTTGCGAACCCGCTCGTAGCGCTGGCTGACGCTCTCGCCGATATCGAGCGGCGCCGGGCGTGAGGGCGGCGCGGCCGAGCGGCCCGAGTCCTTTGGCAGCGTGTAGAGCGGGTCCGCCCGGGCGGGTGGCGTGGGGCGGGGCGCGGGGCGTGGGCGCCGCCGGTTGACATCTACCACTCCAGCGACCAGGAGCTGGTCATCAAGGCCGAGTTGCCCGACATGAGCAAGGACGACATCGAGATCACCGTCGAGAACAACACG